>NZ_JBMKHA010000006.1:0-256623 GCF_049238365.1 Enterobacter cloacae complex sp. IR53030 | reverse complement strand
CTCATATCAGGAACTTGTTCGCACCTTCCCTAAAGAGCGGATAGTTTCGATATGTCCGAAATGTGAAATGGGACATATTGCGCATATGCTTTGGCGGATAAAAAATATGTTTATTCTCACGGGGATTATTTTTTTTATGGTACTTTTTGCGGGAGTTCTTAATGAGGTGATTGATGGAACCTGGGAGGGGCTTGTGTCATTTGTCACTACATATTTTTGGTTGTTTGTGATGATGTTATTGGGAGGCGGAGGATTCTCAGGTTTAATTGCATTCTTTGCTTACAAAGCCTATGCTCCTGCATGTTGTAAACTGGCTGAGGAAATTTTTCACTTGCTGGGGATGAAGGGAATTACCCATGTGAACCTGAAAAAAGTCACTAAGAAAAGAGAGAGGCTTCAGAGAAAAAAAGGAAAATGGTATGAACCATCAAGCCACTCTCATGCTCCACGGCCAACGCGTAAATTTGGCTACTTGTTTGAACACTGGTATTACTATTAATTAAGAAAATGAATGGTATTTTTTATTATAAGTAAACTAACATAAATATTTAATGGGAAGGTTTGCTGATACTTGGAGTCAAAGTTCTGGAGATTTTACTGATCCGGGAAGCCATGGTGGCAATAACTTTGCTGCAAGTGGTTGTAACCTGGATTTCAGACGATGACCTTCAGATATGATGTGAGAAATGTGTATTGGAACACCCCCTTCAACCGCAGCGTGACAGACCAGAATAAAGCCCGAAGCAACGATAAAGTATATTTCATGAATTCAGTTGAAAATTAGCAGGTATGCTCCCGTTTTGTTGAGCCAGAGAAATTAGCCGACCTGTGTACAAAAAAGGAAATTGAGTTGATGAACGGCAGGACGCATGAGCTTTCCCCTCCGCCTGCCTTGCCGCCTTATGGCCTCCTCTGGAGAAAATATCTGGGGCTCTGGGGTCTTTTCGCTCTGAGAGATTTAGAGAATATCTTTGAAATGTAGGGTATATCAAAAAGGTGATCTTAATAAAATAGCAGAGTAATATTCGTGATGTTTCATGGGGGAGGGGAAATAGTGCAATCCCGATAACGAAAATAAACCCTCTTGCCCTGGTGCTGGGTTGGTTTACTCAAGAGGGGGTTGGTTTTGGCGTGAAATGGATGCTAATGACCTTATGTTTATTTTTAATATTAGTCTGCAAGGGTAAATTATGGATGGTGACTCTTTTAAAGATATAAAAGAAAAAATCACACGTGCTGCTTTTGGTACAAATGGATGTTGCTTTCTACTAATAGATGCATCCTTGAAAGAATATCAAACAGGATCTTTTTTACACGATACCCTAAAATTTTATAAATCTTACCCTATAATATTCCAGCACAAAGAACTTCAAGGCACTTTACCTCTTTACCTGTTTCCTCTTAGTAAGTTAAGCGAAAAGGATGATCAATTGTATAATAGTAGTATTTACCATTCTTTGAGCGAGATAAAAAACGAGAAGCTTGAGGCGGGGGAGGGTCGCAGTGTCTGTGCGTGGATTTCGACGAATTTAACAGGGGAACAGCTTGCTGAACAAATAGCTTTGTCCGCTGTACAGTCAATTAAATCACTCGGTGATATATTACTTCGTTATTTTGATCCCTCAGTATTTGGTCTATTGATTCCTGCTCTGGATAAATGGCAAAAGGAGCAGTTATTAAGCAATATCAATACGTGGTCTTATATTAACGGAGACGGGGTGGTTCATACAGTGAATGGCGATGGTGAATGCAGAAAAAGATTAAGCCACTCACTTGGGTTAACTGATTCAAATGTATGTGAGATCAAGCTTATATTGGTTGTGAACAAAATTTTGCGTGTGTATCGAAATGCTGATGTTGCCCACAAACTCAGTGAGTGTGAAGCAGTGAAATTATTGCGTCCTGCACTGGGTTATTATTATTCATCGTTCTCCCCATCGGGAAATGATGTTGTTGAGTTTGGGCTTGATGTACTGAGCGCACAGAAATTATTTTATCAGGATGGGTTATTTTGTAAATATATGCTTAACATACGTGGCAAAGAACCTCCGACATATATAGATGTTAAATTAAAAACTGATGGTCAAATCTATTAAGAAAAATACAATAAAAGCTGGAAAGGTGCCATTAACAATTGTGGGGTGCAATATGAGTTGGCCTGTGCAAATAATTCCTCCGTGCGATAAAGTTCATGGAATGAAATGGAATAAGTGGTTTTTATCTCTTTTATGTTTTTTATTGTCTATGGCAGTATTTTGGGTGGGGGCTAGAGTTATTGCTCCTGTTGAAAGTGGTGAGCTATTAAAATTATCTGCATTTCTGTTTTTTTGGGGAATGTTTGCCTTTTTTTTAATCATTTCAGTTCGAACATATTACTATGGATTGTGTTTGTCAGTGGCTGAAGCAAGAGAGCATGAAGCAGAATTAACCAGGAAAAACTGGACTGAATGGGCCAATCAAAAGTTTTATGTGTCCGCTTATAATTTATTTCTTCCATCTGCAGTAATACCGACCGATATAGCATTGTCCAATCCTGTTGAGATATATAAAGATCAGCAATTGAAAATACGTGGTCATAATGGAACGAGATACTCTGAAGAACAATTGATTTATGAGTTATTGTCATCAGTCAGAGCAAGGCTGTTAGGATTGAAAGAACTCTGTATCTTTGATGTCATGTTTACATATGGCAATAGTTATATTACTTTCTCGATTTTTAAAGAATGTTGGGCAGCAGTTGGTTTTAATGATGATTGTTTGGGTGATATTTATTATTGTAGTAAAGCATTAGAGCAAGAATTTGAGACTTTATCTGATATCGCGTTGAATCGAGGAGTAATAATTATATCTGCAAACATTGAAGGTGTTGAGGGATATTGCCCTGACTCATCAGAATTCGCCTCAATATTTATAGTGACTCATCAAAAGCTAATGCCAGAAAAAGAAAATAATAATGTGGCTTTGCGAACTATGGCATGCAATAAAAACCAAGCCAAACAAAATTTCGTAAATATGATAGCTTATCAGCCAGATGTTCTAAGAACGACAAAGTTAGTTTTTAGTAATATGAGCGAAGAGAATGCTTTGGATGTTTTAGAAATATTCAGAGCTTCATCTGCATCTATGAATGTCGAATGGAATTATGAGGTAAAACATTTAAATTTGATGCTGGGTAAGTTTGGTGATGCCCATTTTTGGTTGGCGTTTGTTTTATCATTATTGATATCAGAAACAAACGATGAGCCGGTTTTAATGGTCGCCAGCGTTGGTGATGACTATGTCTTTAATGTTATAAAACAGTTTGATAATAACAAGGAGCGTTAAATTGAGCATCCCAGCGAAATGGAGGGTTATTGGCCTTATTTCATGTCTTTTTATCTTTGGTATGTTGACTGCTATAGGGACTTACTATTATGGAGAAAAATTTGGGTGGGTATCATCTAAGGAAAAGGTGAGCCTTTGGTTCTTATGCATGTTTTTATTTTCCGTATTTCTTATGTTGATGAATTTCGGTGTATGGTTCTATCACAGGGAGCCTTGGTTTCAATCTATCAGGAGTAGGAAGTCTCTCGCAGTTAATTTTCAAAATAAGTATAAAAAAACCAGTAAAAAGGATCCTATAAAAGCTCATCTATGCCGACGCTATGGCTACTTGTGGCAAAATAAAGTCCGTCTACTGTTAGGGAGGGTGCGAATAAGTACCCTCCGCAACGAAAATGAAACTTTTAGTCAATTAAATTCAATCACTTACATAGGCGTTTTTTTGCGTTTGGTGACTTATTCGCACCTTCCCTAAGTCAGGTGCAAAGTTATATTTGGCCCGGCCAGTGGCGACGGCATAACGTAAAACCTCACCACAACGGCGGCGGATCTTACTGGTTTGCTCCAAAGCACCCCTTTTCTCAATCTTTTGCAGAACGGTAAGCAGCTCCAGCGGTTCAATCTGTTCGATTGGACGTTGGCCGATAAAAGGGAAAATGTCCTTTTCCATGCAATTGAGAACTTCTTTTGCGTACCCTTCTGACCACGTGGCTTTTTTTGAACCATGCCATTCCCTTGCTACAGATTCAAAACTGTTCTCATGTGCAAACTGCAACGCAATTTTTTCAGCCTTTCTGGCCTCGCTGGGGTTGATCCCTTTGGCCAACATCGAACGAGCTTCATCACGTTTAGCACGTGCCTGTGCAAGCGATACATCACCGTATACACCGAAGGAAATCATCTTGGGCTTTCCTGCAAAACGGTAACGATAGCGCCAACCTTTACTGCCAGTGGTGTCAATAAGTAGTGATAACCCCATGTCATCGTTCAACGTATAGGGCTTATCCTTTGGTTTGCGCGTTTTATTTGGATGTCAGATAGCAGCATGGGTATAGAAAAAAGATCGAAGTCAGTTATACACAATCTTATACGCAAAGATGTATAGATTCTATTAGAAACAATGGCACTTTATTGGATGAACAAGATTAATGAATAGGATTTAAATCAGTGAGTTATGGAAGTTATTAGACTTGCTGAGATGTAACTGTGGTGTCCCCTGCAGGAATCGAACCTGCAACTAGCCCTTAGGAGGGGCTCGTTATATCCATTTAACTAAGGGGACGAGGCGGCACGAGTATAGCGTTATTTACACTTTGCGTTAAGCGCATCGCCGCCTGACTGCTCAAAGAGTCACCATTCAGCCCGTTTTTTTTGCCGAATTGCCCTCATTCTCCTGCGCCTTTAGCTCAGCTTTGCGTTTGTTAGACATGTCGTTACGGATTTGGGCATGGCTTAACAGCGCGAAGATAAACGTTCCGCCGCAGATATTCCCGGCCAGCGTCGGAAGGGCGAACGGCCAGAAAAAATCAGTCCAGTGAAGCGTACCATTAAAGACCAGATAGAGTATTTCAACGGTACCGACCACAATATGCGTGGTGTCCGCCAGGGCAATCAGCCAGGTCATCAGTATGATCACCACAATTTTGGCGCTGCCTGCGGAAGGAAACATCCACACCATCGTGGCGATAATCCAGCCGGAGATGATGGCGTTTGCGAACATTTCGGCCGGCGTGTTTTTCATCACGTCCATGCCAATTTTCACAAACGCATCCCGGGTAGGTTCATCAAAGATCGGCATATATTCAAACGCCCAGGCGGCGATACCCGTGCCGATAATGTTACCCAGCAGGACCACGCCCCACAAACGCAACAATAAACCGAAATTACCGAGGGTAGGATTTTGCATCACTGGCAGAACGGCAGTTACCGTGTTTTCAGTAAACAGCTGCTGGCGGGCCATGATGACAATAATAAAACCGAAGGTATAGCCGAGGTTCTCCAGTAAAAAACCGCCGGGCACACCCTCAAGTTGAACATGAAATATCCCTTTTGCCAGCAGTGACGCGCCCATTGACAGTCCCGCAGCGATGGCTGACCAGAAGAGGGCCATGGCATCGCGCTCCATCTCCTTTTCGCCATCCTGGCGTATATGTTCGTGAATTGCCATCGCGCGGGAGGGGAGGCGATCTTCATCAACTTCTATCTTCTCGCCGCGCGCTTTCTCCTCGCTCTCAATTTCAATATCCTCTTTGCTCTCGGCAATTTTGTCTTCACCCACTTCTTTCATAACGGCTCCCGGAGGTTGATCTTTCTTTTAAGCGTAGCGGCTTTTATCAGGATGCCTGTGGGGATGCTCTTAAATTGGCGGCAATGACAACAAAGGTGAGACATCTCTTTCAAAGGCATTATAAAATTGCCAGCGAAACGAATTCCAAAAGCCAGGCTATGCTGAGATCAGAGCCACGGTGTTTATTGCCCGTGCTTGTGCTCATAGACATCGGTAAACGTGCTGTTACAATCACTTGCACGTTTACAGACGGAGCGCCAGATGCTTCGTTACGGATGGCAATCAACGATAGCCATACTGAACAGGGAGATATTTATGAAACTTCGGCTGTCGGCGCTTGCGCTGGGCATGACGATGCTTGTGGGCTGCGCCAGCTCCGGGGAGCAAACGGGACGCTCCGATCCTCTCGAAGGATTTAACCGCTCCATGTATAGCTTCAACTACAACGTGCTGGATCCGTATGTGGTTCGGCCGGTGGCAGTGGCATGGCGCGATTATGTTCCACAGCCTGCGCGTAACGGGCTAAGCAACTTTACCAGCAACCTCGAAGAGCCCGCGGTTATGGTGAACTACTTCCTGCAGGGCGACCCGTATCAGGGGATGGTGCACTTTACCCGCTTCTTCCTGAACTCCATTCTGGGGATGGGCGGCTTTATTGATGTCGCTGGCATAGCGAACCCGAAACTGCAGCGTGAACAACCGCACCGCTTCGGCAGCACCCTGGGGCATTATGGCGTAGGTTATGGTCCGTATGTCCACCTGCCGTTCTATGGCAGCTTCACCGTGCGTGATGATGGCGGCGATATGGTCGATACGCTGTATCCGGTCCTGTCGTGGCTGACCTGGCCGCTGTCGATTGGTAAATGGACGGTGGAAGGGATTGAAACCCGTGCGCAATTGCTCGACTCAGACGGTCTGTTGCGCCAGTCTTCCGATCCTTACATTATGGTGCGCGAAGCATACTTCCAGAATCACGATTTTATTGCCAACGGTGGCAAGCTGAAGCCGGAGGAGAATCCAAACGCGAAGGCTATCGAAAACGAACTCAAAGATATCGATTCGGAATAAATAAAAAAGGTGAGCGATGCTCACCTTTTTCGATTTCAGTGCGCTTAGAACGCGTAGTTAAAGTTCGTACCGAACAGCCAGGCTTTACCTTCAGAGGTAAACTCGTACGGACCTTCCTGGAACGTCACTTTCTGACCGTGCATATAAGATACGCCCGCATCGATGGACGCATTCTCGTTGAACGCATATGTCGCACCAGCACTTAACCAGAAGCGGTCCTGATCCGGAATGGAAATGGAACGTTTGTCTGCCGGAACCGGGCTGTCGTCAAATGCGATACCGGAGCGGAAAGTCCAGTTTTTATCGTAGTAGTAGGTGGTACCCAACGCAATACGATAGGCGTCGTGGAAGCTTTCATCCTTATAGAACAGCGTTTGACCATTGTTGCCGGTTGCTTTCAGCTCCTGGAACTGGCTCCAGCTGGTGTAGGCCAGGCTATAGTGAATAGCCCATTGTGGTGCCACGCGGTTGTAACCGGAGACTTCCCACATTTCTGGTAAATGCAGCGACAGTGAACCTGGAACTGTCTGGTTTGAGGTGCCCCATGGAATGGTGGTACCCGCGCCTGGAACCAGGTTGTTGACTGGCGCCAGGATGCCGCTCTTGTAATCGCCGTCGAAGTCAATTTTCACTTCGGAACGATAGGTCAGGCCCCAACGGTTGTTTTTGTCCAGCTCATACAGGATACCGGCGTTCCAGCCATAGCCCCACTCATCACCTTTCAGGCTGGCAATTTTATTGCTGTTTTTCGGCAGGCTGGCAGTCTGCTCGCCGGAGTAACGCTCAATTTTTGCATCAGCGTAGACGGCATCAAAGCCCAGACCAAAGCTCCAGCTGTCGTTCAGACGATAAGCACCGCTCAGGTTCAGGTTCAGCGTCGTAAGATCGGTTTTACCGCCGTATTCACCTGCCGGATAGTTGTTATTGAATTCAGTTGCAAGGCCGTAGTTGGACGTGACGGACGCCCCCCAGCCAAATTGCTCATTAATAGGTGCAACGAAGTGCAGGTTGGGTACCCATGCGGTCGGGGCAATATTGTCCGCTTTCAGGCTCGCACCTGTGTAAGGCGACTTGCCAGAAATGTTGACATCAGGATCGATATATACCGCACCCGCAGAGAAGGTCGGGCGATCGAACATCATGATCAGTGCAGGGTTACGGCTGGCGTTACCTGCATCATCAGCAATTGCACCTTCCCCAGAATACGCGCGGCCAAGGCCAGAGGAAGAAAATTCGTTTAACTGAAAGCCCGCTGACCAGGCGGAAGTGGAGACGATTGCCACTGCGACTGCCAGCGCAGTCTTGTTGAACAGGGTTTTCTGGCTCATGACCATAACCTCATTGAGTTATTTTTATTCAATAATTGTTACATACCGTAACAGGAGCGCGAAGTGTAGGGTCTGAGGTTTGACAGACAAATCAGACCAGTGGCCAGAGTATAGGTCTGACCAGCTGGGATGTTGCAAGTTTGTTTATTAATATTTTCAAACATGTTTCATGAAACGAGATCTGGTTGGCAAAAATGTGACCATCGCGACTCAGTCAAAAGGGTGGTTTTTGTTTTAGATCATTTTTTAGTGTGATATTGGTCACTTATCTGATTTTGCGCCATTAACGGCTGGAGAGAGCCTGCGCCGGGGCGTAAAATAGCAGCATCGTGTTTATCTCGCGCGCTGCGCGAATACAGAGGAAATTGAGCTATGAGTAAATGCAGTGCTGATGAAACCCCGGTTTGCTGCTGTATGGATGTTGGCACCATCATGGACAACTCCGATTGCACAGCGTCTTACAGCCGTGTGTTCACCAACCGCGCTGAAGCGGAAGAAACCCTGTCCGCGCTGAGCAAGCGTGCGCGTGATGTTGAATCCGATCCGTGCGAAATTAAATCTACCTTCACCGAGGTGGACGGCGGCGTGAAGCTGGATATTGACTTCGTGTTTGCCTGCGAAGCAGAAACGCTGATTTTCCAGCTGGGCCTGCGTTAATTCCTGCGGGCTGGTGCCCTCACCCCGACCCTCTCCCACGGGAGAGGGTGCAAACACTAAAAACGGTAACCTACGGGTTACCGTTTTGCTTTTACCTCGGGGCATTTTCTTTTTCTTCTCTGTGTCTTACCTCGCACTTTTTCGTTTCCCCAATTGGCTGAATGTAAAAAAATGGTTAAGACTATTATCAGGTCAGACCACTTAACGTTTGCGTCAATTTTTTACAGGGGAGTGTTATGAGTCAGGCATTACCGCTTATTACCCGTCAGGGCGATCGCATTGCCATTGTCAGTGGTTTGCGTACGCCGTTTGCGCGTCAGGCAACGGCGTTTCATGGCATACCGGCTGTCGATCTGGGGAAAATGGTGGTGGGGGAGATGCTGGCTCGCAGCGAAATTCCGCCTGAGGTCATTGAACAGCTGGTTTTCGGCCAGGTGGTTCAGATGCCTGAAGCTCCCAATATTGCGCGAGAAATTGTCCTCGGCACCGGGATGAGCGTTCATACGGATGCCTATAGCGTCAGCCGCGCCTGCGCGACCAGTTTCCAGGCGGTGGCTAACGTGGCGGAAAGCCTCATGGCGGGCACCATTCGCGCCGGGATCGCCGGAGGCGCTGATTCCTCTTCGGTACTGCCTATTGGCGTCAGTAAAAAGCTGGCCCGTATTCTGGTGGATGCAAACAAAGCCCGCACGACCGGTCAGAAGCTCAAACTCTTCTCGCGTTTACGTCTGCGCGACCTGATGCCTGTACCCCCTGCTGTCGCTGAATATTCTACCGGCCTGCGCATGGGCGATACCGCGGAACAGATGGCGAAAACCTACGGCATTACCCGTGAGCAGCAGGACGCGCTGGCGCATCGTTCACATCAGCTGGCGGCGAAAGCCTGGTCAGAGGGCAAGCTCACCGACGAGGTGATGACCGCCTATACGCCTCCTTATCGGGAACCACTGGTTGAAGACAACAATATCCGCGGTACCTCGACGCTGGCGGATTACGCCAAACTGCGTCCGGCGTTCGACCGTAAACATGGCACCGTGACTGCGGCCAACAGTACACCGTTGACGGATGGGGCAGCCGCCGTGATCCTGATGACCGAATCCCGCGCGAAAGAGCTGGGCATCACCCCTCTGGGCTATTTGCGCAGCTATGCCTTCACCGCCATTGATGTCTGGCAGGACATGTTGTTAGGTCCAGCCTGGTCCACGCCGCTGGCGCTGGATCGCGCAGGGCTGACGCTGGCTGATTTAACCCTGATTGATATGCACGAAGCCTTCGCCGCACAAACCCTGGCAAACGTACAGCTGCTGGCAAGCGAGCGTTTTGCACGTGATGTGCTGGGGCGCGCCCATGCCACGGGTGAAGTGGATCAAAGCAAATTCAACGTGCTGGGTGGTTCGATTGCCTACGGTCATCCGTTTGCGGCGACAGGGGCGAGGATGATTACTCAGACATTACACGAGCTACGTCGCCGCGGTGGCGGGTTTGGCCTGGTGACCGCCTGTGCGGCGGGTGGACTGGGTGCTGCAATGGTTCTGGAGGCTGAATAATGGAAATGACATCTGCATTTAACCTGACGGTTCGCCTCGACAACGTCGCCGTGATCGCCATTGATGTGCCTGACGAAAAAATGAATACCCTGAAGGCGGAGTTTGGCACTCAGGTTCGCGCAATGCTCAGGCAGATCCGCGAAAACAAGGCCATTCGCGGTCTGGTGTTTATCTCGGCCAAGCCGGATAACTTTATTGCCGGGGCCGACATTAACATGATCGCCCGGGCGCAAAGCGCGCAGGAAGCGGAAGATCTTGCGCGTCAGGGGCAGCAGGTAATGGCCGAGATCAACGCGCTGCCGATCCCGGTGATTGCCGCGATCCACGGTGCTTGTTTGGGTGGTGGACTGGAGCTGGCGCTGGCCTGCCACAGCCGCATTTGTACTGACGATGCGAAAACCGTTCTGGGCCTGCCGGAAGTGCAATTAGGTCTCCTGCCTGGTTCTGGTGGCACGCAGCGTCTGCCGCGCCTGGTAGGGGTTAGCACCGCGCTGGAAATGATTCTCACCGGCAAGCAGCTGCGCGCCCGTCAGGCGCTGAAAGCCGGTCTGGTTGACGATGTCGTTCCCCACGCGATTTTACTGGAAGCTGCTGTAGAACTGGCGCTGAAAGGTCGCCAGCCAAAACGTCCTCTTCCGGTGCGAGAGCGTGTGCTGGCGGGTCCTCTGGGAAGGACGATCCTGTTCAACATGGTGGGCAAAAAGACCGAACAAAAAACCAAAGGCAACTACCCGGCGGCGAAACGGATCCTGGAGGTGATTGAAACCGGGTTGTCACAGGGAAGCAGTAGCGGCTATGCCGCTGAAGCCAAAGCCTTTGGCGAGCTGGCGATGACGCCGCAGTCACGGGCGCTGCGCAGCATTTTCTTCGCCAGCACAGAGGTGAAAAAAGATCCGGGCAGCGAGGCTGAGCCTGCTCCGCTGCGTGCAATTGGCGTGCTCGGGGGTGGGCTGATGGGCGGCGGCATTTCTTTCGTTACCGCAAGTAAAGGGAAACTGCCGGTACGCATCAAAGACATTAACCCTAAGGGAATCAACCACGCGCTGCAGTACAGCTGGCAGAACCTTGATCAAAAGGTCAAGCGCCGCCATATCAAGGCAAGCGAGCGTGATAAAACCCTGGCGATGATTTCCGGCACGACGGACTACAGCGGTTTTGCGCACCGTGATCTGGTGATTGAAGCCGTATTTGAAGATCTGGCGCTCAAGCAGCAGATGGTGGCGGACGTTGAACAGCATTGCGCGCCGCATACCATTTTTGCCTCAAATACGTCGTCATTACCCATCGGCGATATCGCAGCGAAAGCCGCGCGTCCTGAGCAGGTGATTGGTCTGCACTTTTTCAGCCCGGTAGAAAAAATGCCGCTGGTGGAGGTGATCCCTCACGCTACAACCAGCCCGCAAACCATCGCTACCGTGGTGAAGCTGGCGAAAAAACAGGGCAAAACCCCCATCGTGGTTGCGGACAAAGCCGGCTTCTACGTCAACCGTATTCTGGCGCCGTACATCAACGAAGCGATGCGGCTGCTGACGGAAGGGGAGAAGATTGAGCACGTCGATGAGGCACTGGTAAAGTTTGGCTTCCCCGTTGGTCCTATCCAACTTTTGGATGAGGTGGGAATAGACACCGGCACTAAAATTATACCTGTACTGGAAGCCGCTTATGGCGATCGTTTTGCGCCGCCTGCAAATATTGTTTCTGCAATTTTGAAGGACGATCGCAAAGGCAGAAAAAATGAACGCGGTTTCTATCTTTACGGCGCGAAAGGGCGTAAAAGCAAGAAACAGGTCGACCCTTCTGTTTATGGGCTTATCCCGACCTCAGATCAGGGGAGACTCTCCGCCGTTCAGTGTGCTGAACGTTGTGTGATGATGATGCTCAATGAAGCGGCACGCTGCTTTGGTGAGCAGGTGATCAAGAGCGCACGGGATAGCGACATCGGCGCCGTATTTGGTATTGGTTTCCCGCCGTTCCTTGGCGGCCCGTTCCGTTACATGGATACACTCGGCGCGGGTGAAGTGGTGGCTATTCTGCAACGTCTGGCATCGCAATATGGCCCGCGGTTTACACCGTGTGACGAATTATTGCAGATGGCGGAACGGGGCCAGACATTTTGGCCTGCAAGAGAAACTGTCCTCGTAAGCTGAGGTCAAAGAAGGGTAAATCCCGACGTGAATGAACCTGTTCTGGCGATTTTGTAAACAGAGATTGACTATACTTACGCCATTGAGGTAAAAAACAGCGTTTCATTCACCGAATGGATCAGGCACAATGCCCGGCCATCGGGTTTTCTACCTCAGAGCATTTATCGCGGGTAGTCAACGCCGGTGATTCTGGTTAACAAAAGCGGTGCAATATGCAAGTTTTTATCATGCGTCACGGCGACGCGGCACTCGATGCCGCCAGTGACTCAGTACGTCCTTTAACAGTCTGTGGTTGCGACGAATCTCGTCTGATGGCAACCTGGCTTAAAGGCCAAAAAGTGGATATCGAACGCGTTCTGGTGAGTCCGTTCCTGCGTGCTGAACAGACGCTGGACGTGGTAGGGGAGTGTATGAACCTGCCATCCAGTGTCGATGTTCTTCCTGAACTGACGCCATGCGGTGATGTCGGCCTTGTCAGCGCCTACCTTCAGGCACTGTGCAATGAAGGTGTCGCTTCCGCACTGGTCATTTCCCACCTGCCACTGGTTGGCTATCTGGTTTCTGAGTTGTGCCCGGGCGAAACGCCGCCAATGTTCACCACATCCGCCATTGCCAACGTCACCCTCGACGAAACCGGCAAAGGGGTCTTTAACTGGCAAATGAGTCCGTGCAACCTGAAGATGGCAAAAGCTATCTGACGTGACGTGCGACAGGGCGGGGTGCAAATGTGCTTCCCGCCATGCTGTCAGGGCAACTCAGGCGGTTGCCACTCCTCAACTTCTATCAACACCAGCAATGCGGCATCTCCGCCGTACTCTTTGGGTGCCTGATGAAACGCCATAACATGTGGATGCTGAGCCAGCCACAGCGGCGTTTGTTGCTTAAGAATATGTTTCCCATGGCCGTGCATCACGCAGGTGCAAAACACGTGTTCGCGGCGACAGGCGGCGATCAGTGCCCCCAGCTCCTGTTTCGCCTGCATCTGCGTTAATCCGTGCAGATCGAGAAACAGCTCCGGTGAATAATCTCCCCGACGTAATTTTTTCAGCTCAAAGTGGCTGACGTCCTCGCGCACGTATTTCACCGCGCCCTGCGTATTTAGCAGCGGTTGAAACTCATCTGAAAAATAGTGGCTGTTATCAGCCTGCTCCTGCAGCAGTCGTTTGACCGGAACGTCGCTGATTTTTTTACGCTGCGGGCGATGGACAATGGTGTCCTGCGTGATTTTACGCGTCCCGGTCATCAGCTGGCGGAAGAGAGCCTGATCCTCCTCGCTGAGCGATGTTTTCTTTTTCATTCGTCATTCTCATCTCGTATTTCCGATAGTGTACCCGACTAAACGCATTTTTTAACCTCAAGCGCGACGCGTCATTGCTGATTTATCGCCGTCTTCATGGCAAACTAGCCGCCGAAAATTATGCGAGCATGCCCTGGAGGAAAGAGTGGATAAAATATTTGTCGATGAAGCAGTAAACGAGCTGCATACCATACAGGACATGTTGCGCTGGTCGGTTAGCCGCTTCAGCGCCGCCAACATCTGGTACGGTCATGGTACCGATAACCCGTGGGATGAGGCCGTTCAGCTGGTGCTGCCGTCTCTTTATCTGCCGCTGGATATTCCGGAAGACATGCGCACCGCGCGCCTGACCTCCAGTGAAAAACACCGCATTGTTGAGCGGGTAATCCGCCGCGTCAACGAACGCATTCCGGTCGCCTACCTGACCAACAAAGCCTGGTTCTGCGGCCACGAATTCTATGTTGATGAGCGCGTGCTGGTGCCGCGTTCACCGATTGGTGAGCTGATCAACAACCACTTTGAAGGCCTGATTCACCATCAGCCGCAGCACATTCTGGATATGTGCACCGGCAGCGGCTGTATCGCGATTGCCTGCGCCTACGCCTTCCCGGAAGCGGAAGTGGACGCCGTCGATATCTCTACCGACGCGCTGGCCGTCACCGAGCACAACATTGAAGAGCACGGCCTGATCCATCACGTTACGCCAATCCGCTCGGATCTGTTCCGCGACCTGCCGACGCTGCAGTACGACCTGATCGTCACTAACCCGCCGTACGTCGACGCGGAAGACATGTCCGATCTGCCAAATGAATACCGTCATGAGCCGGAGCTGGGTCTGGCGTCAGGCACTGACGGCCTGAAGCTGACTCGTCGCATTCTGGCCTGCGCGCCGGATTACCTGACCGACGACGGTGTTCTGATTTGTGAAGTGGGCAACAGCATGGTACATCTGATAGAGCAGTACCCGGATGTGCCGTTCACCTGGCTTGAGTTCGATAACGGCGGTGACGGCGTCTTTATGCTGACCAAAGCGCAGCTGCTCGATGCGCGCGAATACTTCAGTATCTATAAAGATTAATCCAGCGGGCTTCGGCCCGTTTCACAACGCTCAAACACAAACAACAACATCGGAGCCGTGATGGCAGGAAACAGTATTGGACAGATATTCCGCGTGACCACCTTTGGTGAGTCGCACGGGCTGGCTTTAGGTTGTATCGTTGACGGCGTACCGCCCGGCATCGAACTGACTGAAGCTGATTTGCAGCACGACCTTGACCGCCGTCGTCCGGGCACCTCTCGCTACACCACGCAGCGTCGCGAGCCGGATCAGGTCAAAATTCTCTCTGGCGTCTTTGAAGGCCGCACCACCGGGACCAGCATTGGTCTGCTGATCGAAAACACCGACCAGCGTTCTCAGGACTACGGCGCTATTAAAGACGTATTCCGTCCGGGCCACGCTGACTATACCTACGAGCAAAAGTACGGTTTCCGCGACTATCGCGGCGGCGGACGCTCTTCCGCGCGTGAAACCGCGATGCGCGTGGCGGCGGGTGCCATTGCCAAAAAATACCTGCAGCAGAAATTTGGCATCGTCATTCGCGGCTGTCTGACCCAGATGGGCGATATTCCGCTGGCCATTAAAGACTGGGACCAGGTTGAGCAAAACCCGTTCTTCTGCGCCGATGCCGACAAGCTGGATGCGCTGGACGAGCTGATGCGTGGCCTGAAAAAAGAGGGTGACTCCATTGGGGCGAAGGTCACCGTGGTGGCCGACGGCGTGCCGCCAGGCTGGGGCGAGCCGGTGTTTGACCGTCTCGACGCTGACATTGCGCACGCGCTGATGAGCATCAACGCGGTGAAGGGCGTAGAGATTGGCGACGGGTTTGACGTGGTTCAGCTTCGCGGCAGCCAGAACCGCGACGAAATCACGAAAGCGGGCTTCCAGAGCAACCATGCGGGTGGCATCCTCGGCGGGATCAGCAGCGGGCAGCAGATTGTTGCGAATATTGCCCTGAAGCCAACCTCCAGCATTACCGTGCCGGGCCACACGATTAACCGCTCTGGCGAAGAAGTTGAGATGATCACCAAAGGACGTCACGATCCTTGCGTGGGGATCCGTGCGGTGCCGATCGCAGAAGCGATGCTGGCGATCGTGCTGATGGATCACTTCCTGCGTCAGCGCGCGCAGAATGCGGATGTGACGACCACCATTCCACGCTGGTAACCATGAAAAAAACCGCAATTGCTCTGCTGGCTCTGCTCGCCAGTGGAGCCAGTCTGGCCGCCACGCCGTGGCAAAAGATCACCCATCCGGTGGCGGGCAGCGCACAGTCTATCGGCGCCTTTTCGAACGGCTGTATCGTCGGCGCGCAGGCACTTCCGCTGCAATCGGATACTTATCAGGTGATGCGTACCGACCAGCGCCGTTACTTCGGTCACCCTGACCTGGTGCTGTTTATTCAGCGACTGGGAAACCAGGTACATAACCTGGGGCTGGGGACGATGCTGATTGGCGATATGGGCATGCCTGCGGGCGGGCGCTTTAACGGCGGGCACGCCAGCCACCAGACCGGACTGGATGTCGATATCTTCCTGCAGCTACCGAAAACACGCTGGACGTCCGCGCAACTGCTGAAACCGCAGGCGCTGGATCTGGTGGCGAGTGACGGTAAGCGCGTGGTGCCCTCCCTGTGGACGCGGGATGTGTCCAGCATGATCAAGCTGGCAGCAGAAGATAATGACGTCACGCGGATCTTTGTGAATCCGGCCATCAAACAACAGCTCTGCCTGGATGCCGGAACTGACCGCGACTGGCTGCGCAAAGTGCGCCCGTGGTTCCAGCATCGTGCGCACATGCACGTTCGTTTGCGTTGCCCGGCAAACAGCCTGGAATGTGAAGATCAGCCGTTACCTCCGCCAGGCGATGGCTGCGGTGCGGAGCTGCAGAGCTGGTTTGAACCGGCAAAACCTGGAACCTCTAAGCCTGAGAAGAAGACACCGCCTCCGTTGCCGCCTTCCTGCCAGGCGCTACTGGATGAGCATGTACTTTAATGGATAATTTCGTCGATCTGTTTATGGTGTCCCCGCTGCTGCTGGTGGTGCTGTTTTTTGTTGCCATGTTAGCCGGGTTTATTGATGCGCTTGCTGGCGGCGGCGGGTTGTTAACGGTACCCGCACTGCTGGCGGCGGGCATGAGCCCCGCTCAGGCACTGGCCACCAACAAACTTCAGGCCTGCGGCGGCTCGCTTTCGGCATCGCTCTATTTTATCCGCCGCAAGGTGGTGAGCCTCGCCGATCAGAAGCTCAATATTCTGATGACCTTTATCGGCTCGACGTCGGGCGCGCTGCTGGTGCAGCACGTACAGTCCGATATTTTGCGCCAGATCCTGCCGATTCTGGTTATCTGCATCGGTCTCTACTTCCTGCTGATGCCAAAGCTCGGTGAAGAAGACCGTCAGCGTCGCTTGCATGGCTTGCCGTTTGCCCTGATAGCCGGGGGCTGCGTCGGTTTTTACGACGGCTTCTTTGGCCCGGGCGCAGGCTCGTTTTACGCGCTGGCGTTTGTGACGCTGGCCGGGTTTAACCTCGCTAAATCTACCGCCCATGCCAAAGTGCTTAATGCGACCTCTAACCTTGGTGGCCTGTTGCTGTTTATCATTGGCGGCAAGGTCATCTGGGCAACCGGTTTTGTCATGATGGCAGGGCAGTTCCTGGGGGCGCGCGCGGGCTCGCGCCTGGTATTAAGCAAAGGACAGAAGCTGATTCGCCCGATGATCGTCATCGTTTCGGCGGTCATGAGCGCAAAGCTTCTTTATGACAGCCATGGACAGGAGATCCTACACTGGTTGGGGATGAACTAATGAACAGTACGCATAACTACGAACAGCTGATTGAGATTTTTAACGGCTGCTTTGCTGATGATTTTAATACCCGTCTGATTAAAGGCGACGACGAACCGATCTATCTTCCTGCTGATGCCGAAGTGCCGTACAACCGGATCGTCTTTGCGCACGGCTTTTACGCCAGTGCGCTGCATGAAATTTCGCACTGGTGCATTGCGGGGAAAGCGCGTCGCGAGCTGGTGGACTTCGGCTACTGGTACTGTCCGGACGGACGCGACGCCGCAACCCAGGGCCAGTTTGAAGATGTGGAAGTGAAACCGCAGGCGCTGGAATGGCTATTCTGTGTCGCGGCGGGTTTCCCGTTCAACGTCAGCTGTGACAACCTCGAAGGCGACTTCGAGCCAGACCGTATCGTCTTCCAGCGCCGCGTGCATGCACAGGTAATGGAATATCTTGAGAAAGGCATCCCGGAACGTCCGGCCCGCCTGATCGAGGCTTTACAGAATTATTACCACACGCCGGTGATCACGGCGGAATGCTTCCCCTGGCCGGAAGATCTTTAACTGAGGAAAAAAGATGATCGCAGAATTTGAATCACGCATTCTGGCGTTAATTGATGACATGGTGGAACACGCCAGTGATGATGAGTTGTTCGCCAGCGGTTATCTGCGTGGTCACCTGACGCTGGCTGTTGCCGAGCTGGAGGCAGGAGACGATCATTCTGCCGAAGCAGTGCATGATGAAGTCACCCGCAGCCTGGAAAAGGCGATTCAGGCGGGTGAACTGTCCCCGCGCGACCAGTCTCTGGTGCTGGGCATGTGGGACACTTTGTTCCAGCAGGCTAAACGCTAAGTCATCGTATTTCGCCCGGTGGCGCTGCGCTTACCGGGCCTACGAATATCCCCTCTCCCTGTGGGAGAGGGTTAGGGTGAGGGCACCCGTCCGCACCCTACTTAACCTTCTTCCCCTTCAGCAGTTTTCGCACCCACAATCGATTCGGGTTCAGCCCCGCAAGCGTTGTTCTGTCCAGCGGTAGCGGTTCGTTGCTCATTTGTGCGGCTAAGGCTTCAGCCAGTAGCGGTGCAGAACATAATCCACGCGAACCCAGCCCACCCAGCATAAACAGTTCGGGATAAACCGGTGCAGCTACCGCCGTTTCCTGGTGGTTTGCAAGGTCGTGATAGGCTTCAAGCGTTGCCTCATAGTCCGGCCCATTCCCCATCATCGGCAGATGATCGCGCGTTGCGCAGCGCACGCCACAGCGGGCCGCGCCTTCGCTGACGTCAACCTCTTTCGCCCACGCTGCATCCGGGAAGCAGTCAATCAGGCGCTGGCGGTTTTGCTGTTGATCCGCCTCGCTGTAGCGCATATCCGCTTCGCCACGATGATAGCTCGCCCCGATGCAGTGATGACCATTAGACGGATTTTGTGGCGTCAGATAGCCGTCATAGCACAGCACCTGACGCAGTTTGCCCAGTTCGGACGTAGTAGGGATATGACTCACCTGGCCGCCGACCGGATAAACCGGTACGGATTCTGTCTGGATAAACTGGTTGATGCTATGTCCGTTCGCCAGCACAACGCTGGCATGGCTTGCCTCTTTGCCATCAGCAAAACGCAAATTCCAGCGTTCTGTTCGGGACAGCGATTCAACCTTGTGGGCATAGTAGACCGTCAGCCCGCGTGACTGCGCAAGGTCAATCGCCGCAGCGGTCAGTTCAGCCGGGCACAGCCAGCCGCCGAGCGGATACTGAATGCCCTCGCAGCCGGTTTCAACGCCGGTGGTGTCGGCGGCCTCTTGCGCGCTTACCGCCCGCGCAATGTCTTCCGGCAGTCCCAGGGACAGCATCTGCGCGATTTTTTGCTGACTTCTCTCATCCCAGCCGAGCTGCGTCACGCCGCACCATTCATGATCGAACGTCACCGGCAGGGCATCATACAGGCGACGGGCAAAGGTAAAGGCCGCCGGGAAAAACTGGAACAGTGCCGGATCGTGCGCGCTTAAAAGGGGATAGAGCGCCCCCTGGCGGTTGCCGGAGGCCCCACCTGCTGGCGCATCGTCAGCACAATAAAGCGTCACCTGCCAGCCACGTTGGATAAGCGCAAGAGACAGCAGGGCGCTGGCGATCCCTCCGCCTGCTATCGCCACTTCCCGTGACGCGCTGGCGCTGCGCGCAAACCAGGGTGCACTGGCGGGGATGTCCAGCGTCTGCTCCATCCTGCCGACCAGCATGTCGCGCTTGCGGCCAAAACCTTTGGTTTTCTGCATGGTAAAGCCCGCTTCCTGCAAGCCGCGGCGAACAAAGCCTGCTGAGGTGAAGGTGGCGAGCGTTGCGCCCGGACGCGCCAGTCGCGCCATTGCGTTAAACAGATGCTGGCTCCACATATCCGGGTTTTTGGCAGGCGCAAAACCGTCCAGGAACCACGCGTCCACCGTCTGATTCATCGCATCATCAAGCTTATCGGTAAGATCGTTGATGTCGCCCAGCCACAAATCCAGCGTCACGCGTCCGCCGTCGAGAATCAGACGGTGGCAGCCCCCAATGTGAGGCGGCCACTGTGCCTGAAGCTGTTCAGCCCAGGTAGCCAGCTCCGGCCAGCGTTGATGGGCCTGGCGCAGATCGTGCGCGGTGAGCGGGAATTTTTCGAAACTGATGAAATGTAATCTTTGTAGCGTAGCCTCAGGGTGGGCAGCGTGAAACTGGTCAAACGCCTGCCAGAGGGTCAGAAAATTGAGCCCGGTGCCGAATCCGCTTTCCGCGACCACAAACAGGCTCCGCGGATGCTCCGGGAAGCGGGTGCTGAGCTGGTTTCCGTCGAGGAAAACATAGCGAGTTTCTTCGAGTCCGTTATCATTAGAAAAATAGACGTCATCAAAATCTCGGGAAACAGGTGTACCCTCAGCGTTGAATTCGAGGTTGGCGGGTTGTATAGCGTTTTGTTTCACGTAAGTTACTCGTCTGACAGGCAGTGGCACGATCTTAACGATGTGAGTCCATCGGTGCAAATTTCCGCAGAAAATGTCTGATCGGACTTGTTCGGCGTACAAGTGTACGCTATTGTGCGACTCGAAACTTACTATAGTGCGACTTACAGAGGTATTGAATGAAACGTGCAGTGATTACTGGCCTGGGCATTGTTTCCAGCATCGGTAATAACCAGCAGGAAGTCCTGGCATCTCTGCGTGAAGGACGCTCCGGGATCACTTTCTCTGAAGAGTTTAAAGATTCAGGTATGCGTAGCCACGTATGGGGTAACGTCAAACTGGACACCACCGGTTTGATTGACCGCAAAGTGGTTCGTTTCATGAACGATGCCTCTATTTATGCTTATCTCTCCATGCAGGAAGCGATTGCAGATGCAGGTCTGAGCGCGGAAGTTTACCAGAACAATCCCCGCGTAGGTCTTATCGCTGGTTCCGGCGGCTCATCTAAAGCGCAGGTATTCGGTGCTGACGCAATGCGTAGCCCGCGTGGTCTGAAAGCGGTAGGTCCGTACGTGGTCACCAAAGCCATGGGCTCTGCGGTTTCCGCATGCCTGGCCACTCCGTTCAAAATCCACGGTGTGAACTACTCCATCAGTTCCGCGTGTGCGACGTCCGCACACTGCATCGGTAACGCGGTTGAGCAGATCCAGCTGGGTAAACAGGACATCGTCTTTGCTGGCGGCGGCGAAGAGCTGGGCTGGGAAATGGCCTGTGAGTTCGACGCGATGGGCGCTCTGTCCACCAAGTACAACGAAACCCCGGAAAAAGCGTCCCGTACTTACGACGCGCACCGTGATGGCTTCATCATCGCAGGCGGCGGCGGTATGGTTGTGGTTGAAGAGCTGGAGCACGCGCTGGCACGTGGTGCGCATATCTACGCTGAGATCGTGGGCTACGGCGCAACGTCTGATGGCGCCGACATGGTTGCGCCATCCGGTGAAGGTGCGGTGCGCTGCATGAAGATGGCGATGCACGGCGTTGATACGCCAATCGACTACCTGAACTCTCACGGTACCTCTACTCCGGTAGGCGACGTGAAAGAGCTGGGTGCAATCCGCGAAGTCTTCGGCGACAACAGCCCGGCAATTTCTGCCACCAAAGCTATGACCGGCCACTCTCTGGGTGCTGCGGGCGTGCAGGAAGCGATCTACTCTCTGCTGATGCTGGAAAACGGCTTTATCGCCCCAAGCATCAACATTGATGAGATGGACGAGCAGGCTGCTGGCCTGAACATCGTGACGAAACCAACGGAAGCGACACTGACCACCGTCATGTCTAACAGCTTCGGTTTCGGCGGCACGAACGCGACGCTGGTAATGCGTAAGTACAAAGCATAAGCGTTTGAATGTATAGTAGAAGGGAACCGGAAGGTTCCCTTTTTTTATGCCTCAACACGGAGTTATGCATGAAGGCTGTTATCCCAGAGAAGAGCGCCCCTTCCGGTAACCTTTCCCTTTTCCGAATCGCCTTTGCGGTATTTCTGACCTACATGACCGTTGGCCTGCCGCTGCCGGTGATCCCACTGTTCGTTCATCAGGAACTCGGCTATGGCAACACTATGGTCGGCATTGCCGTGGGCATTCAGTTTTTAGCCACGGTGTTAACCCGCGGGTACGCCGGACGGCTGGCAGATCAGCATGGTGCAAAACGCTCGGCGTTACAGGGGATGTTTGCCTGTGGTCTGGCGGGCGGGGCATGGCTGTTAGCCGCGCTTTTGCCGGTAGACGCAGGGTATAAATTTGCGCTGCTGGTGCTGGGACGTTTAATCCTTGGCTTTGGTGAAAGCCAGCTGCTGACCGGCACCCTGACCTGGGGAATGGGTCTGGTGGGGCCTGCTCGTTCGGGCAAAGTGATGTCCTGGAACGGCATGGCTATCTATGGCGCGCTGGCCGCTGGCGCACCGCTGGGACTGCTGATCAATAGCCAGTTTGGCTTTGCGGCGCTGGCAGCCACCACCATGGTGTTGCCGCTGCTGGCGTGGGCGTTTAACGGCTCGGTACGTAAGGTACCCGCTCACAAAGGGGAGCGTCCTTCCCTGTGGAGCGTGATCGGCCAAATCTGGCAGCCGGGTCTGGGCCTGGCGCTGCAGGGCGTAGGTTTTGCGGTGATTGGCACGTTCGTCTCGCTCTACTTTATGAGCCGCGGCTGGGCGATGGCCGGATTTACGCTCACCGCGTTTGGCGGGGCGTTTGTGCTGATGCGCGTGTTCTTCGGCTGGATGCCGGATCGCTTTGGTGGCGTGAAGGTGGCGGTGGCATCGCTGATGATAGAGACCGTTGGCCTGCTGCTGCTGTGGCACGCACCGGTCGCCTCTGTCGCGCTGATTGGCGCAGCACTCACCGGCTGCGGTTGCTCGTTGATTTTCCCGGCGCTGGGCGTGGAAGTCGTGAAGCGTGTGGCCCCGCAGGTGCGTGGCACAGCACTCGGCGGCTATGCGGCGTTTCAGGATATCTCATACGGAGTAACCGGACCGCTGGCCGGACTGCTGGCCACCTCGTTTGGCTACCCGTCCGTCTTCCTGGCCGGTGCCATTTCTGCGGTCGTGGGGATCGTGGTGACGCTGGTGGCGTTTCGTCGGTCATAGTTTTTGCCCGGTGGCGCTTCGCTTACCGGGCCTACAACCGCACTGGCCTTAGGCCGGGTAAGGCGAAGCCGCCACCCGGCAGTGTTAAGCAACCAGCCAGAAAATCGCCAGCGCAATCAGTAACGCAATAAACAACAATCCCGGACGGGCAGAAAGCGTTCTGAACGTCTCCACAACGGGCGCAAAAAGCGGGCTGTAGATCGGCTGAATGTTTCTTGCCTCCGGTACGCCGCCTTCCCGCTCGGCGCGGCGCACGAAGATCTGATTGAGCACATCCTGCACCTGCGCGGTGGTCAGTACCGTTTGCGGTGTCGCCTGCCAGTTCTGCTGGGCGTAATCCCGAATCGCCTCGAACTCGTGCGGTTCCAGCGGCTGTTTAAGCGCAGCCTGAACGGTATGCAGGGTAGGGGCGCTCTGGGTGCTGAGCGTCTGGCGCGCCTGTAGCCAGGTCACCAGATGGGGAAACTGTTTGGCCGGGATCAACTCGCCCGCCTTTACGCCGGACAGTTCGAGCATGGATTGCCAGATAAGCTTTGTTGACTCGCCGGTGGCGGCGGCCAGTTTGGTCACCATTTGATTCAGCGTGTTGTGCTCAGCAGGCAGCAGCGAACGCTCGGTCGCTGGCCGCAGCTGCGGCTGTGGGATCGACAGCTGATTGTTCTGCAACAGCGTCAGCACGGTTTTAAGCTGGTCTGGCGTCAGCTGGCTCAGGGCCGTCTGGCCATACTGCTGGCGGATAAAGTCGCTGACCGCCTGACGGTTATTTCCCAGGCCGAGCAGCTCGGTCAGTTGCGTGACAATCTGCCGCGTGGTGTGGTTCTGCTGTGCGGTCGTAATACGCTGGTTGAGATTTTGCTCGGCAGCAGGGAAATGTCGCGACTGCAGCGGTGCGTCGTTCCTTACGCCTAAATCATGCTTTACCCCGGCCCAGACTTCCGCGTTTTGCTGTGAAGTCAGCGCAATCAGGCGCGTGATCAGTCGCTCCAGCACGGTGCGCTGTTGCGTGGATAGCGGTTGTTCACCGGCAACGTTTGGCGTGACAGTGCCTTCACCCGGAGGGCGTGGCGGCGTACCTGAAATGGGCTGCATCGTCAAAAATCCTTAAAGTCAAAACTCAGCGTAAACCTGGCAGACGTATATGCCTGGCGGCCAGATTATGGCACACTTGGCAGGTTTACTTCCTCTCAAACAGGTACTCAGACGTGAAAATCCTCGTTGATGAAAATATGCCTTATGCCCGTGAGCTGTTTAGCCGCCTGGGTAATGTTAAGGCTGTCCCTGGTCGCCCGATCCCGGTCAACGAACTGGATGACGCAGACGCGCTGATGGTGCGCTCGGTGACCAAAGTAAATGCGTCGTTGCTCGCCGGAAAAGCGATTAAGTTTGTCGGAACCGCAACGGCAGGGACCGATCATGTGGATGACCAATGGCTGAAGCAGGCGGGGATCGGCTTTTCCGCCGCGCCCGGCTGTAATGCTATTGCCGTCGTGGAATATGTTTTCTCCTCTTTGCTGATGCTGGCCGAGCGCGACGGTTTTGTGCTGAAAGACCGCACCGTGGGGATCGTCGGGGTGGGTAACGTGGGTGGCCGCCTGCAAAAGCGCCTGGAGGCGTTAGGTATTCGCACGCTGCTGTGCGACCCGCCGCGTAAAGACAACGGTGACGAAGGGGATTTCCGCTCGCTGGATGAGCTGGTTGAACAGTGTGATGTGCTGACGTTCCACACGCCGCTGTTTAAAGAGGGCCCCTATACGTCCCTGCATCTTGCCGATGAAGCACTGATCCGTCGTCTGAAGGCTGGCACTATTCTGATAAATGCCTGCCGTGGCCCGGTGGTGGACAACGCCGCGCTGCTGAAATGTCTGAATGAAGGACAAGACCTCCGCGTTGTGCTGGACGTCTGGGAGCCGGAGCCGGATCTTAACGTTGAACTGCTTAACAAGGTGGACGTAGCCACTGCGCATATCGCGGGCTATACGCTTGAAGGCAAAGCCCGCGGCACAACGCAGGTGTTTGAAGCCTACAGCACGTTTATTGGCCATCCGCAGCAGGTGGCGCTGGATACCTTACTTCCCGCACCTGAATTTGGCCGCATTACCCTGCATGGCCCGCTCGATCAGGCAACGCTGAAAAGGCTGGTGCATTTGGTGTATGATGTGCGCCGCGATGATGCGCTGCTGCGTAAAGTGGCGGGGATCCCGGGTGAATTTGACAAGCTGCGTAAGAACTATGTTGAGCGCCGCGAGTGGTCGTCCCTGTATGTGATGTGCGACGACGCAACGGCCGCGACGCTGCTGAAAAAACTGGGTTTTAACGCCGTTCATCACCCGGCGCATTAATGTCTTCTTAATGCTCCCTGTCGGATACTCCGGCAGGGACGCTTTTTTATTTCTGGAGTAAACCACCATGTCTGAAGGCTGGAACATTGCCATTTTAGGTGCCACCGGTGCCGTGGGCGAAGCCCTGCTCGAAACCCTTGCTGAGCGTCAGTTCCCGGTGGGCGATATCTATGCGCTGGCGCGTACCGATAGCGCGGGTGAGCATCTGCGCTTTAACGGTAAATCCGTCATGGTCCAGGATGCGGCTGCGTTTGACTGGACCCAGGCGCAGCTGGCATTTTTCGCCGCGGGTGCTGAAGCCACGGCGTCTTACATCGAAGAGGCGACCAATTCAGGTTGTCTGGTGATCGACCTGAGCGGTCTGTTCGCCATGGAGCCGGACGTGCCGCTGGTGGTGCCGGACGTCAACCCGTATGTCCTGGCTGACTACCGTAACCGTAATATCATCGCGGTACCAAACAGTCTGACCAGCCAGCTGCTGACCGCTCTCAAACCGCTGATTGACGACGGTGGCCTGTCGCGTATCACCGTCACCAGTCTGCTGTCTGCCTCCGCAAATGGCAAAAAGGCCGTCGATGCGCTGGCCGGGCAGAGCGCGAAGCTGCTGAACGGTATCCCGATTGATGAGGATGATTTCTTCGGTCGCCAGCTGGCGTTCAACATGCTGCCACTGCTGCCGGATCGTGAAGGTTCCGTGCGCGAAGAGCGCCGTATCGTCGATGAAGCGCGCAAAATTCTGCAGGATGAGGGGCTGATGATCTCCGCAAACGTCGTGCAGTCGCCGGTATTCTACGGTCACGCGCAGATGGTAGGTTTTGAAGCCCTGCGCCCGCTGGCGGCGGAAGAAGCGCGCGATGCGTTTGGCCGCGGTGAAGATATCGTACTTTCCGAAGAGAGCGAGTTTCCGACGCAGGTGGGTGACGCCACCGGTAGCGCCCATCTTTCAGTCGGTTGCGTGCGGAACGATTACGGTATGCCGGAGCAGGTTCAGTTCTGGTCCGTTGCGGACAACGTTCGTTTTGGCGGCGCGCTGATGGCGGTCAAAATTGCTGAGAAACTGGTGCAGGAGTACCTGTACTGATGTCAGAAGTGGAACAAAAGCCGGTTCATAAAATTGCCCTCGGTATCGAGTACGATGGCAGTAAATATTATGGCTGGCAGCGTCAGAATGAGGTGCGTAGCGTCCAGGAAAAGCTGGAGAAAGCGCTCTCTCAGGTGGCAAACGAGCCGATTAACGTTCTGTGCGCAGGCCGTACGGATGCGGGTGTTCACGGTACCGGGCAGGTGGTCCACTTTGAAACCACTGCCGTGCGCAAAGATGCCGCCTGGACGCTGGGTGTAAATGCGAATTTACCTGGTGACATTGCGGTGCGTTGGGTGAAAGCTGTGCCGGATGATTTTCACGCGCGCTTCAGCGCGACGGCGCGTCGCTACCGCTATGTCATCTACAACCAGCGTCTGCGTCCGGCGGTGCTAAGCCAGGGCGTAACGCATTTTTATGAACCGCTCGATGCTGAACGCATGCATCGTGCGGCGCAGTGTCTGATTGGTGAAAATGACTTTACGTCGTTTCGTGCGGTGCAATGTCAGTCCCGTACGCCGTGGCGTAACGTTATGCACATAAACGTCAGCCGTTTTGGCGCGTATGTGGTGGTGGATATCAAAGCCAATGCCTTTGTACATCATATGGTGCGGAATATTGTAGGCAGCCTGATGGAAGTGGGTGCCGGACACCAGCCGGAGAGCTGGATTGCAGACCTGCTGGCAGCGAAGGACAGAACGCTTGCGGCAGCCACGGCGAAAGCAGAAGGACTGTATCTGGTTGCGGTAGACTATCCGGATCGGTTTGACCTGCCAAAACCGCCAATGGGCCCGCTGTTTTTAGCGGACTAAACAAAGGTGCAATTAAGGCTTAGACAATATGGACGTAATACGTTTTCTGATTGATTTCATTCTGCATATTGATGTTCACCTGGCGGAACTGGTCGCGCAGTATGGCGTCTGGGTTTATGCCATCCTGTTCCTCATTCTGTTCTGTGAAACCGGTCTGGTCGTTACCCCCTTCCTGCCGGGGGACTCCCTGCTGTTTGTTGCGGGTGCGTTATCGGCCCTACCGACCAATGACTTGAACGTGCATCTGATGGTGGTGTTGATGGTGATTGCCGCAATTATCGGGGATGCCGTCAACTATACCATTGGCCGGGTGTTCGGTGAGCGCTTGTTCAGCAATCCTGATTCGAAAATTTTCCGTCGCAGCTATTTAGATAAAACCCATGCGTTTTATGAACGTCATGGCGGAAAAACCATTATCCTTGCGCGTTTTGTGCCTATTGTGCGCACATTTGCACCGTTTGTGGCGGGAATGGGGCATATGTCCTATCGTCATTTTGCGATGTATAACGTCGTGGGCGCGCTGCTGTGGGTGCTGTTGTTTACCTATGCAGGCTACCTGTTTGGCGACTTGCCGGTGGTTCAGGAAAACCTTAAGTTACTGATTGTAGCGATTATTGTGCTTTCCGTACTGCCTGGCGTTATCGAGATTATTCGTCACAAACGCGCGGCGGCAAAGCAAGCGAAGTAAATGCACGCTGGCGGTTCGACCACTTTTTTATCCAAAGTTTCGGGCTGTTATGTTTTAATGTGCAACATTCATGGTCTGTTGGAGGCAAAAATGGCATTATTCGCCTCTTATAGCAAAACTGGCATACGACCAGGTTCAGGCAGAAAGGTTATCAATGAGCTGGATTGAACGAATTAAAAGCAACATTACCCCAACGCGCAAAGCGAGCATTCCTGAAGGGGTATGGACGAAGTGTGATAGCTGCGGCCAGGTTCTGTACCGTGCAGAGCTGGAACGCAATCTTGAAGTGTGTCCGAAGTGTGACCACCATATGCGTATGTCGGCGCGTAACCGCCTGCATAGCCTGCTGGACGAAGGTTCACTGGTAGAACTGGGCAGCGAGCTTGAGCCAAAAGATGTGCTGAAGTTCCGCGACTCCAAAAAATACAAAGATCGTCTGGCCTCTGCGCAGAAAGAGACTGGCGAGAAAGACGCGCTGATCGTCATGAAAGGCACCCTGCATGAAATGCCGGTTGTCGCCGCGGCGTTTGAGTTCTCCTTTATGGGTGGCTCAATGGGCTCTGTCGTGGGCGCACGTTTTGTGCGTGCCGTTGAGCAAGCGCTGGAAGATAACTGCCCGCTGATCTGCTTCTCTGCCTCTGGCGGAGCACGTATGCAGGAAGCGCTGATGTCTCTGATGCAGATGGCGAAAACCTCTGCGGCGCTGGCGAAAATGCAGGAACGCGGTCTGCCTTACATTTCCGTGCTGACCGACCCAACCATGGGTGGCGTCTCTGCAAGCTTCGCGATGCTGGGCGATCTGAACATTGCTGAGCCAAAAGCACTGATCGGTTTCGCTGGTCCTCGCGTCATTGAGCAAACCGTTCGTGAAAAACTGCCGCCGGGCTTCCAGCGCAGTGAGTTCCTCATTGAGAAAGGCGCCATCGATATGATCGTCCGCCGTCCGGAAATGCGCCTGAAACTGGCAAGCGTTCTGGCGAAGCTGATGAATCTGCCCGCGCCAAACCCGGATGAGCCGCGCGAAGGCGTGGTGGTACCGGATCAGGAACCCGAGGCCTGATAACTGAAAAGGGCAGGGCCAGATGGCGCTGCCCTTTTGCTTTATAACCTGCTAATGACAACCGGGCATCATGGAAAATAAAAGCATTCCTCAAGCCACGTCGCCCCTGGCCGCGTGGCTTTCTTATCTGGAAAACCTGCACAGTAAAACCATTGATATGGGGCTTGAGCGCGTAAGCCAGGTTGCCGCGCGTCTGGGCGTGCTGAAACCTGCGCCTTTCGTTTTCACCGTCGCAGGCACCAACGGTAAAGGCACTACCTGCCGTACGCTGGAATCCGTCCTGATGGCGGCGGGTTACAAGGTAGGCGTTTACAGCTCACCACACCTGGTACGTTACACTGAGCGGGTTCGCGTGCAGAACAGCGAGCTGCCGGAATCGGCGCATACGGCGTCGTTCGCGGAAATCGAAGCCGCGCGAGGTGATATCTCGTTAACCTATTTCGAGTACGGCACGCTTTCGGCATTGTGGCTGTTCAAACAGGCGCAGCTGGATGTGGTGATTCTGGAAGTGGGTCTTGGCGGGCGGCTTGATGCCACCAATATGGTGGATGCGGACGTGGCGGTGGTCACCAGTATCGCGCTGGACCATATCGACTGGCTGGGGCCGGATCGTGAAAGCATTGGTCGCGAGAAGGCCGGTATTTTCCGGGCGAATAAACCCGCCGTGGTCGGTGAGCCGGATATGCCGCACACTATTGCTGACGTGGCCCAGGAGAAGGGCGCTCTGTTGCTGCGCCGTGGCGTTGACTGGCAATATCAGGTTCAGGATAACGGCTGGCGCTTTAGCGATGCGCAGGGAGTGCTGGACAACCTGCCGCTGCCGCAGGTGCCACAGCCTAACGCGGCAACCGCGCTGGCGGCCTTGCGCGCCAGCGGATTAGCGGTCAGCGATCAGGCGATCCGCGACGGCATTCAGAATGCGCTGCTGCCGGGACGTTTTCAGATAGTGAGTGAGTCACCGCGCCTGATCCTGGACGTGGCGCACAACCCACACGCAGCGGCGTACCTCGCAGGACGTCTCAAATCGTTACCAAAAACCGGGCGCGTGCTGGCGGTTATCGGTATGCTTCATGATAAAGATATCGGTGGCACGCTGGCCTGCATGGAGAGTGTGGTCGATAGCTGGTATTGTGCTCCTCTTGAGGGGCCGCGTGGTGCGACGGCCGAGCAGTTGATGGAACATCTCGGCAAAGGCGCAATCTATAGTAGCGTGGCTCAGGCCTGGCATGCCGCGATGGCGGATGCTAAACCAGAAGATACCGTGCTGGTGTGTGGCTCTTTCCACACGGTGGCACATGTCATGGAAGTGATGGACGCGGGGAGAACCGGTGGCGAGTAAGTTTCAGAACCGTTTAACAGGAACCATTGTGCTGGTCGCGCTCGGGGTGATTATTCTTCCCGGGCTGCTCGACGGGCAGAAAAAGCATTATCAGGACGAGTTTGCAGCCATTCCGCTGGTGCCGAAACCGGGCGACCGTGATGAACCGGATATGCTGCCTGCGGCGACACAGGCGCTGCCTGCCCAGCCGCCGGAAGGGGCGGCTGAAGAAGTTCGCGCGGGCGATGCCGCTGCGCCGTCGCTCGACCCGTCGCGTCTGGCGGCGAATAACAACATCGAGATTGATCCGGTACCGGTAGAGAAGCCGAAGCCTGTTGAAAAACCGAAGCCGGTAGAGAAACCGCAGCCGAAGCCACCGCGTGATAAAGCGGCAGAGCAACTGGCTGCAGCGTCAGAAACCCCTCCGCCAGCGAAGCAAGACGCAGCCCCGACCGGCAAAGCCTATGTTGTGCAACTGGGCGCGTTGAAAAATGCCGATAAAGTTAACGAGGTCGTGGGTAAACTGCGCAGCGCGGGCTATCGTGTTTACACTTCACCTTCCACGCCGGTGCAGGGTAAAATTACCCGTATCCTGGTGGGGCCGGAAGCGTCTAAAGATAAGCTGAAAGGCTCGCTGGGTGAGCTGAAGCAGATCTCCGGTCTGAGCGGTGTGGTGATGAACTATAGCGCGAACTGATAAGATCTCCCCCTCACCCTAACCCTCGCCCCTCAAGGGAGAGGGCCTGGGTGAGGGGGAGAAGACGTCCACAGAGATGTCAAAAGGACCGTGGCGTTGATTATTTTTTCAGCGCCTTTTTTATTTACGCGCGGGAAGGAAATCCCTACGCAAACGTTTTCTTTTTCTGTTAGAATTCGCCCCGAACTGGATGACAGGGCGTTAAATCGTGGGACACATATGGTCTGGATTGATTACGCCATCATTGCGGTGATTGGTTTTTCCTGTCTGGTTAGCCTGATCCGTGGCTTTGTTCGTGAAGCGTTATCGCTGGTGACTTGGGGTTGTGCTTTCTTTGTTGCCAGTCATTACTACACTTACCTGTCTGTCTGGTTCACGGGCTTTGAAGATGAACTGGTCCGAAATGGAATCGCCATCGCGGTGCTGTTTATCGCGACGCTGATTGTTGGTGCTATCGTCAATTACGTGATAGGTCAACTGGTCGAGAAAACCGGTCTGTCAGGAACGGACAGGGTACTCGGGATCTGTTTCGGGGCGTTGCGAGGTGTGCTGATTGTGGCCGCCATCCTGTTCTTCCTGGATACCTTCACCGGGTTCTCCAAAAGTGAAGACTGGCAGAAATCGCAGCTCATTCCTGAGTTCAGCTTCATCATCAGATGGTTCTTTGACTATCTGCAAAGCTCGTCGAGTTTTTTGCCCAGGGCATAAACCCTGAGATGTGGCTTAACGAGGAAAAGACGAATGTGCGGTATTGTCGGTATCGCCGGTTTCATGCCGGTAAACCAGTCGATTTATGACGCGTTAACGGTGCTTCAGCACCGTGGGCAGGATGCTGCGGGTATCATCACCATTGATGCAAACAACTGCTTCCGTTTACGTAAGGCGAATGGCCTGGTAAACGATGTGTTTGAAGCCCGCCATATGCAGCGTCTGCAAGGTAATATGGGGATCGGTCACGTTCGTTATCCTACTGCTGGCAGTTCCAGCGCCTCTGAGGCACAGCCTTTCTACGTCAACTCACCGTATGGCATCACCCTTGCCCATAACGGCAACCTGACCAACGCCCATGAGCTGCGTAAAAAGCTGTTCGAAGAGAAACGTCGCCACATTAACACCACCTCTGATTCTGAAATCCTGCTCAACGTGTTCGCCAGCGAGCTGGATAACTTCCGTCACTACCCGCTGGAAGCAGACAATATCTTTGCTGCTATTGCTGCGACCAACCGCCAGATCCGCGGTGCATACGCCTGCGTGGCGATGATTATCGGTCACGGTATGGTTGCCTTCCGCGATCCAAACGGCATTCGTCCGCTGGTGCTGGGCAAGCGCGACCTTGGCGATGGCCGTACCGAATATATGGTTGCCTCTGAGAGCGTGGCGCTGGATACCCTGGGCTTCGAATTCCTGCGTGACGTTGCGCCGGGCGAAGCGGTGTATATCACCGAGAAGGGCCAGCTGTTTACCCGTCAGTGTGCCGACAACCCGGTCAGCAACCCGTGCCTGTTTGAATACGTCTATTTCGCCCGCCCGGACTCCTTCATCGACAAGATTTCCGTCTACAGCGCGCGCGTAAATATGGGCACGAAGCTCGGCGAGAAGATTGCTCGCGAATGGGACGATCTCGACATCGACGTGGTTATTCCTATCCCGGAAACCTCCTGCGATATCGCTCTGGAAATTGCCCGTATTCTGGATAAACCTTACCGTCAGGGCTTCGTGAAGAACCGCTACGTTGGCCGCACCTTCATCATGCCGGGCCAGCACCTGCGCCGTAAGTCTGTACGTCGTAAACTGAACGCCAACCGCGCCGAATTCCGTGATAAGAACGTTCTGCTGGTGGATGACTCCATCGTGCGTGGTACCACCTCTGAGCAGATTATCGAGATGGCGCGCGAAGCGGGGGCGAAGAAAGTGTATCTGGCGTCTGCCGCACCGGAAATTCGCTTCCCGAACGTGTACGGCATCGATATGCCAACCGCCAATGAGCTGATTGCGCACGGTCGCGAAGTGGACGAAATTCGTCAGATTATCGGCGCCGATGGCCTGATTTTCCAGGATCTGAACGATCTTATCGACGCGGTGCGCGCCGAGAACCCGGAGATTCAGCAGTTCGAATGCTCCGTGTTTAACGGCGTCTATGTGACCAAAGACGTCGACCAGCAGTACCTTGACTATCTTGATTCGCTGCGCAACGACGATGCGAAAGCCGTTCAGCTGCAAAACGATCTCGAAAGTTTAGAGATGCACAACGAAGGTTGATCTCTCTGCAGGTGAGGGCGCTCGCCCTCACTTGCAACTCCCCGCGAAATCCTGCACAGTCTGCCCTGAAATCAGTAAGGGAGAAAATCATGAAACGACTCATTGTTGGGCTCAGCGGTGCCAGTGGCGCTATTTACGGCGTACGTCTGCTGCAGGTTTTGCGCGACGTAGCGGAAGTCGAAACCCATCTGGTGATGAGCCAGGCGGCGCGACAAACCCTCTCCCTTGAAACCGATCTCTCCCTGCGTGATGTTCAGGCACTGGCCGACGTCGTGCACGACGCGCGCGATATAGCCGCCAGCATCTCCTCAGGCTCGTTTAAAACCGCTGGCATGGTGATCCTGCCCTGTTCAATTAAAACGCTCTCCGGCATTGTGAACAGCTATACCGACACGCTGGTGACGCGCGCGGCGGATGTCGTGCTGAAGGAACGTCGCCCGCTGGTGCTTTGCGTGCGGGAAACGCCGCTACATCTGGGGCATTTGCGCCTGATGACCCAGGCCGCCGAGCTGGGCGCCGTGATCATGCCGCCGGTACCGGCGTTTTATCATCGCCCGCAGTCGCTGGATGATGTGATCAACCAGACCGTCAACCGCGTGCTGGATCAGTTTGATATCGACCTGCCGGAAGATCTCTTCACCCGCTGGCAGGGAGCCTGATTCTGTGCACACATGCTGTGCATGAAAAGAGACGTTGCCCTGTTTCAGGGCAATTATGCAACGGCGATCATATCCTCGACATTTAATTCGTTTTTTCCCTTTTTCTCTCTCCGGTTCGTTCGGCAGACCTGCTATCTTTCACCATTAAGGCAATATCGCAACGTTTTATTAACATATTTAACGTCGAAGTTTTGACCAGACGGCAATGTGGCATAAGACCTGCAAGAGAAGCCTGCAACACAACACACAACACAATACATAATAAAATCACGGTACTTGAGGGTAAATGTATGAAGAAGACGGTTCTGGCTCTGTCTTTGCTGGTGGGGTTAAGTGCGGCGGCAGGTAGCTATGCGGCGCTTCCACAGACGGTTCGTATCGGTACAGACGCAACCTACGCGCCATTCTCTTCCAAGGATGCGAAAGGCGATTTCGTGGGGTTTGATATCGATCTGGGAAATGAAATGTGCAAACGCATGCAGGTAAAATGCACATGGGTGGGCAGCGACTTTGACGCATTAATTCCGTCGCTGAAAGCCAAGAAAATCGACGCCATTATCTCTTCTCTCTCTATCACCGAAAAACGTCAGCAGGAGATTGCCTTCTCTGACAAGCTCTACGCCGCTGATTCACGTCTGATTGCTGCTAAAGGCTCCCCGATCCAGCCGACCATCGACTCGCTGAAAGGCAAGCATGTTGGCGTGCTCCAGGGGTCAACGCAGGAAGGTTATGCCAATGCCAACTGGCGCGAGAAGGGTGTCGACGTGGTTGCCTATCAGAATCAGGATCTGATTTACTCTGACCTTTCGGCGGGCCGTCTGGATGCCGCATTCCAGGATGAAGTCGCCGCGAGCGAAGGCTTCCTGAAGCAGCCAGCCGGGAAAGACTACGCTTTTGCAGGCCCGTCCGTGAAAGACAAAAAATACTTTGGTGACGGCACCGGTATTGGCCTGCGTAAGGATGATACCGAGCTGAAAGCCGCCTTTGACAAAGCGTTTACAGAGCTGCGTAAAGACGGTACTTACGACAAACTGGCGAAGAAATACTTCGACTTCAACGTCTACGGTGACTGAGACCTGACGGTGATGCACTGAAAAGAGGCATCAGGCGAAGGGGTGATCCAGTATGGTGCGTTAAATGCACTATATTGGATCGCTTTGTGCATACTTACGCATTTATAATGCAAAATATCCCGGCCCGAAGGCATTAATCTTTGCCTGAAGGTGGGGATTAATGGCACATTAGCACCACCCCGTCGTCGTAAAAATCCCGTATGAAGACAGTTTGTTGAGGACAAATATGAAAAAACTCGTGTTGTCACTATCTCTGGTGCTGGCCTTTTCCAGCGCCACCGCGGCATTCGCAGCCATTCCGCAGAAAATCCGTATTGGTACCGATCCAACCTATGCGCCGTTTGAATCGAAGAATTCAAAGGGTGAGCTGGTGGGTTTTGACATCGATCTGGCCAATGAGCTGTGCAAACGCATCAAAGCGCAATGTACCTACGTTGAGAACCCGCTGGACGCGCTGATCCCATCCCTGAAAGCAAAAAAAATCGACGTAATTATGTCCTCGCTCTCCATCACTGAAAAACGCCAGCAGGAGATTGCCTTCACCGACAAACTCTACGCGGCCGATTCACGTCTGGTGGTGGCGAAGTCTTCTGATATTCAGCCAACGCTTGAGTCGCTGAAGGGCAAACGCGTGGGTGTGCTGCAGGGCACCACCCAGGAAACCTACGGTAACGAACACTGGGCGCCGAAGGGGATCGAAATTGTCTCCTATCAGGGCCAGGAAAATATTTACGCAGACCTGACGGCCGGCCGTATTGATGCGGCATTCCAGGATGAAGTCGCGGCAAGCGAAGGCTTCCTGAAAACGCCGGTGGGCAAAGATTACAAGTTCGGCGGTCCGTCCATTAAGGATGTGAAGTTGTTCGGTGTGGGTACCGGTATGGGCCTGCGCAAAGAAGACAACGAACTGCGCGAAGCGCTGAACAAAGCGTTTGCGGAAATGCGCGCTGACGGTACCTATGACAAGCTGGCGAAAAAGTACTTTGATTTCAATGTGTACGGCGGCTAATCGCTCCGTCAAATAACGTGCGGCCCCTCCCGATGCGGGAGGGGAAAAGACACGGTTTCACCACTCACGATACGACAGGGCTCGCGGTATGCTGTACGGATTTTCTGGCGTCATTTTACAGGGCGCGCTTGTCACCCTTGAGCTGGCTATCAGCTCCGTGGTGCTGGCGGTGCTGATAGGTCTGGCGGGCGCAGGGGCGAAGCTTTCGGCTAACAAACCGCTGGCGCTCATTTTTGAAGGCTATACCACGCTCATTCGCGGCGTACCCGATCTGGTGCTGATGCTGCTCATCTTTTATGGTCTGCAGATTGCGTTAAACAGCGTAACGGATGCGATGGGACTGGGACAAATTGATATCGACCCGATGGTGGCCGGTATTATTACCCTCGGTTTTATCTACGGTGCCTACTTCACCGAAACCTTCCGCGGTGCTTATATGGCCGTGCCGAAAGGTCACATTGAGGCGGCAACCGCATTTGGTTTTACCTCTTCACAAACGTTTCGCCGGATCATGTTCCCGGCCATGATGCGCTATGCGCTGCCGGGCATTGGTAACAACTGGCAGGTTATCCTCAAAGCGACGGCGCTGGTCTCTTTGCTCGGTCTGGAAGATGTGGTCAAAGCCACTCAGCTGGCGGGTAAAAGCACCTGGGAGCCCTTCTACTTTGCGGTGGTCTGTGGCGTGATCTATCTGGTCTTTACGACCGTCTCCAATGGTGTGCTGCTTCTGCTTGAGCGTCGCTACTCCGTGGGTGTGAAGAGGGCTGACCTGTGATTGAGATTATTCAGGAATACTGGAAATCCCTGCTGTGGACGGATGGCTATCGCTTTACCGGCGTGGCGATCACGCTGTGGCTGCTGATTTCGTCCGTGGTGATGGGCGGCATTCTGGCGGTGTTTCTCGCCATTGGCCGCGTGTCGAACAATAAATTTATTCAGTTCCCCATCTGGCTGTTTACCTACGTCTTCCGCGGTACGCCGCTGTACGTGCAGCTGCTGGTCTTCTATTCAGGCATGTACACGCTGGAAATCGTAAAAGGCACGGAAATGCTGAATGCGTTCTTCCGTAGCGGCCTGAACTGTACGGTGCTGGCGTTGACGCTCAACACCTGTGCCTATACCACCGAGATCTTCGCCGGGGCTATTCGTTCCGTGCCTTATGGTGAGATTGAAGCGGCGCGGGCGTATGGTTTTTCGTCGGTAAAACTTTATCGCTGCATTATTCTGCCATCGGCGCTGCGTATTGCGTTGCCTGCGTACAGCAACGAAGTGATTCTTATGCTGCACTCCACTGCGCTTGCCTTTACCGCGACGGTGCCGGATCTGCTCAAAATCGCGCGCGATATTAACTCCGCGACCTATCAGCCGTTTACCGCGTTTGGCATTGCGGCGGTGCTCTATTTAATTATCTCTTATGTCTTGATTAGCCTGTTCCGCAAGGCTGAAAAACGCTGGTTGCAGCATATAAAACCTTCTTCGACGCACTGAGAAAGATGATGGCTGAGAACAAATTAAACGTTATTGATTTGCACAAACGCTACGGCGAACATGAAGTGCTGAAAGGGGTGTCGCTGCAGGCGAATGCAGGCGACGTAATCAGTATCATCGGCTCATCCGGCTCGGGTAAAAGTACCTTCCTGCGCTGCATTAACTTCCTCGAAAAACCGAGTGAAGGCTCGATTGTGGTGAGCGGGCAGAATATTAATCTGATACGCGATAAAGACGGCCAACTGAAGGTGGCGGATAAGAATCAGCTGCGCCTGCTGCGCACGCGTCTGACCATGGTGTTCCAGCACTTCAACCTCTGGAGCCATATGACGGTGCTGGAGAACGTGATGGAAGCGCCGATTCAGGTGCTGGGCCTGAGCAAACAGGAAGCCCGCGAGCGCGCGGTGAAATACCTGGCGAAAGTGGGTATCGACGAGCGTCAGCAGATGAAATACCCGGTGCACCTCTCCGGCGGTCAGCAGCAACGTGTCTCCATCGCCCGCGCGCTGGCGATGGAACCCGAAGTGCTGCTGTTCGATGAACCGACTTCAGCGCTGGATCCTGAACTCGTTGGCGAAGTGCTGCGCATCATGCAGAAGCTGGCCGAAGAGGGCAAAACGATGGTGGTGGTGACGCACGAGATGGGCTTTGCCCGTAACGTTTCTAACCACGTCATCTTCCTGCATCAGGGCAAAATTGAAGAGCAGGGCCACCCGGACGACGTCTTAGCGAATCCGCAAAGCCCGCGTCTGCAGCAGTTCCTGAAAGGCTCCCTGAAATAACGGGGGTTTTCCCTCTCCCCGTGGGAGAGGGTTGGGGTGAGGGCATCAGACCGCAGTACAGCCCAATCGCCCGGTGGCGCTTCGCTTACCGGGCCTACAAAAACCGTAGTGCCGCCCGGCATTCAGACCGCACCACACTCCAGCCGATAGACCCAGTCGTCATACCGCACCCCATTAATTTCATATGCCTTTTCCAGTACCTGCGTACGCACAAACCCGGCTTTCTCCAGCACGCGCACTGACCCGCCGTTATCCGCCAGCACAAACGCGTTAATGGCCTTCACGCCGGTCTGGTTAAAGGCGTAATCACACACCGCGCGCAGCGCCTCGCTGGCAATACCTTTCCCCTGCGCAGCAGGCACAACCGTATAGCCGATATCTGCCTCTTCATGATTCGCCGGGCTGATTTGCAGGCCAATATCGCCAAGCGGGGTCTCCTCATCCCGAAAACGGATCACGAAAACATGCTCGGCCATCAGGCGCGCGGCAAACACGCGTCGGGTCTCTTTTTCCGGCGCGATGGCGGACATATAGCGCATGATGTCGCGGTTTTCACGCAGCGAGCGGAAGAAGGCCCAGTCGGTGGGTTCGAAAGGGGTGAGATGAAGCCGGGGAGTGGTGATGGTTGCCATTGTTACGCCATTTCATCGGAACATGGCGTACAACTGTAACATATTCACCGCACCACATCCCCCAGCGCCTCTTCTAAGTCATACCAGCGGAACGCGAACCCCGCCGCTTCCAGCCGTTTGGGGAGCGCCCGTTGTCCGCCTAAAACCAGCACGGACGCTTCACCCATCATCAGGCGAATCACCGTGGCAGGTACGCGCAATATCGCCGGGCGATGCAGGGCGTGCCCCAGAGCGTGAGCAAACTGTTCATTACGCACCGGATATGGCGCGACCATATTAAACGGTCCGCGCAGATCGTTATCCAGCAGCCAGAGAATGCCGTTGACCATATCGTCGATATGGATCCACGCCAGATACTGACGGCCGTTGCCAATGGGTCCACCGAGTCCCAGCTTAAAAGGCGGGAGCATTTTGCCCAAAATACCGCCGTTCGGCGCCAGTACCACACCGGTACGTAGCAGGCAGACGCGGGTACGATCGCTTTGCGCCGCACAGGCGATGCGTTCCCACTGGGCACAGAGTTTATGGGTAAATTCGTTGTGGGGCGGCTCTTCCTCGGTCACCACCACTTCGCCAAGATCGCCGTAATAGCCCGTCGCTGAGCCCGAAATCAGCACCGACGGCGGCGTGTGGCTGTTGCGAATCAGCTCAACCAGCTTCTCGGTGATGTTCCAGCGGCTGCTGCAGAGCCGCTGTTTCTGCTCTTCGGTCCAGCGCTTATCGGCAATGGGTTCACCCGCGAGGTTGATGACGGCATCAAAGCCGTCCAGATTTTGCTGCTCAGCCAGCCCTTTCCAGATGTCGACGCCTGCGCCCAGCACCTGACGCGCTTTTTCCGGGCTGCGCGTCACCACGGTGATGTCATGATGCAGCGCCTGAAGACGCGCAATGAGATGGCGACCAATCAGGCCCGTACCGCCGGTCAGCAAAATCTTCATACAACCTCCAGGTTTATCCCTGGCGTCGCCAGCTTAACGTCATAGAGACGGAGTCGGCGTAGCGCAGGGCGTGAAGTTTATCGATCTCTACTTCAGCATAAGTGACCCAGTGATGATCGCGTGCGATATCGAGCACATCCTGAGTTAATTTCTCCAGCAGAGAGAAGCGGTTGTTCTCCACGTACTGAATGATGTTTTTGGTTATCGTGCGATAGTTCAGCGCGTCATTGATGTCTTCGCTGGCCCGCGCTTTGTCGGCGGGATAGTGAATAACCACATTAATGACAATATCCTGACGGTTGGCAATCTCTTCCTCTTTGATACCGATGAAGGTACGCAAGCGTAAATTTTTTATACGAATAATAGCGTCTGGCTGTGACATTGCAGGTCTTCTCCGTGTCAGTAATTGCCGCCCATAATACATGAGAGGCTTGCAGGCACACAGCCTCCTATAAGGTTAAATCTGCTGGATTTTTTGCAGTGCGCGTTCGGTGGCCGGGCGGGTACGGATACGTTCAAACCAGTTGTTCACCGCCGGGTAGGACGCGAGATCAATCCGGTGTTTTTCATGGGTATTCACCCACGGCCAGCAGGCGATATCGGCAATGCTGTAATGATCTCCCCCAAGCCACGGCGTTTTTTCCAGCCGCTGGTTTAGCACGCCATACAGACGTTGCGTCTCCACCTGATAGCGTTCTATCGCATAAGGGATGGGCTGCGGGGCGTAAGCGGTAAAATGGTGATTCTGTCCCAGCATGGGCCCAAGTCCGCTCGTCTGCCAGAAGAGCCATTGCAAGGTATGGTGACGTTCACGCAGCTCCCCGCTCAGGAGTTTGCCGGTTTTCTCCGCCAGATAGAGCAAAATTTCGCCGGATTCAAACAGGCTCAACGGTCTTCCTCCGTCGGCCGGCTGATTGTCAATAATGGCCGGAATTTTATTGTTCGGCGAGATAGCAAGAAAGAGAGGACTGAACTGTTCACCTTTGCTGATATCCACGCGAATGATTCTGTAATCCAGTTCGGCTTCTTCGAGAAAGAGGGTGATCTTATGGCCGTTTGGGGTAGGGGCGTAATAAAGGTCAATCATTCTCAACTCCTGTCCATGCGAATAGTAGTGCCACGACAACTGAGTATAGGTAATTGTTGTAAATCGTGAGTTTTCATCAAGTGACAGCGGGGCAAAGAGATTATATGTTGAGTAAAAAACCGATCAGCCGATGAGGATGTTATGAACCAGCCCCTAATCACGTTGTGGTCCGATGCGAATTTCTTTTCCCCCTATGTCATGAGCGTGTACGTTGCGCTGGCTGAAAAAGGGCTTACTTTTACGCTGAAGACCGTTGATCTCGACGGCGGGGAACATCTCAAACCGCAGTGGCAGGGTTACGATCTCACCCGACGCGTGCCGGTGCTGGAGGTTGACGGCTTTGCGCTGAGCGAATCATCAGCGATCGATGAATACCTGGAAGATCGTTTTGCGCCGCCCGAGTGGGAACGGATCTATCCTCACGATCTGCAAAAACGCGCCCGTGCGCGGCAGATCCAGGCGTGGCTACGTAGCGACCTGGTGCCGATTCGTGTAGAGCGCTCGACGGATGTCGTGTTTGCCGGGGTGAAAAAGCCAGCTTTGAGCGCGGAAGGCACGAACAGCGCCCAAAAGCTGATTGAAACGGCCACGTCGCTTCTCGCGCACGGCAATCCGAACCTGTTTGGTGAATGGTGCATTGCCGATACCGACCTGGCGCTGATGCTGAACCGCCTGATCCTCAACGGCGATGAAGTCCCTCAGCTGCTGGTGGATTATGCAGCGTTCCAGTGGCAGCGCGCCTCTGTGCAGCGCTATGTGGCACTCTCCGCTAAGCGCGCGGGCTGATAAGACCTGACGCTTCAGGTATGATAAGGGCAGTGAGTTTTCCGAGGGAGAGACGAATGAAATTGATGTTTGCGTCGGATATCCATGGATCGCTGCCCGTGACCGAGCGCGTGCTTTCTCTGTTTGCGCAAAGCGGCGCGCAATGGCTGGTGATTCTGGGGGATGTGTTAAACCATGGCCCGCGCAATGCGCTGCCGGAAGGCTATGCCCCTGCGCAGGTCGCGGAGAAGCTCAATCTGTTTGCCTCGCGCATTATTGCCGTGCGCGGTAACTGCGACAGCGAAGTCGACCAGATGCTACTGCACTTTCCCCTTACCGCTCCGTGGCAACAGGTACTGCTGGAAAACAGCCGCCTGTTCCTGACCCATGGGCACCTTTTCGGCCCGGATAACCTCCCGGCACTCGCGGCTGGCGATGTCCTGGTTTACGGTCATACTCATATTCCGGTGGCTGAAAAACGCGGTGAAATTTATCACGTTAACCCGGGGTCGGTCAGCATACCCAAAGGCGGATATCCTGCGAGCTATGGCATGCTGGATGGAAATACCCTGAGCGTAATCGCACTTAATGATCAGCAAGTTATTGCGCAGGTAGCGATTAATCCGTAAGTTACACCTCAACTGCAAACGCGCCGAAAGAGCGCTTAGACGAGAAGGTTTCCCGATGGTGGAGCAGAATCATTTGGCAAGTACTGAATGGGTTGACATTGTCAGCGAAGAAAATGAAGTGATCGCGCAGGCCAGCCGCGAACAAATGCGTGCTGAGCGTCTGCGTCACCGTGCAACCTACATTGTTGTGCATGACGGCATGGGCAAGATTCTGGTTCAGCGTCGCACGGACACGAAAGATTTTCTGCCAGGTATGCTGGATGCCACAGCGGGTGGTGTCGTGCAGGCCGATGAAGTGCTGCTGGATTCCGCGCGTCGTGAAGCGGAAGAAGAGTTAGGGATTGCCGGTGTGCCATTTGCTGAACACGGGCAGTTCTATTTCGAAGACGAGCATTGCCGCGTCTGGGGCGGACTGTTTAGCTGCGTTTCCCACGGGCCTTTCGCCCTGCAGGAAGAAGAAGTGAGCGAAGTCTGCTGGATGACGCCGGAAGAGATTACCGCGCGTTGCGACGAGTTCACGCCGGATTCGTTAAAAGCACTGGCGCTGTGGATGACCCGCAACGCCAAAAACGAATCCGCTAAGCCGGAAAATAAAGCGGAAAAAGAGGAAGAGGCTGAATAAGCCTTAACAGCTTTCCCGCAGACACAGGCTGGACGCGATAGGTTTATGGTCGCGCCAGTCTCCATCATTCAGACGTTCCAGTAACGCTTTCCCGGCCTCAATTCCAATCTTTCGATGCGGTACCGCCATGGTCGTCAGCGGCGGCTGACAGACGCGGCTGACGTCGCTATCCCCAAAGCCCACGACGGCAAGATCGTCCGGCACTTTGATTCGCCGACGCTGACACTCATATAGCGCACCACAGGCCAGTTCGTCTGAAACGCATACCAGCGCATCCAGCTCCGGCCACGCCAGCAGAAACTCAGGCAGCTGCGCCGCACCGGTCGAGAAGCTCGGCGGCATGGCGGCGTTAATTACCCGGTTCGGCGACAGATGATGGCGCAGCATCGCTTTGTACCAGCCCTGTAAATGCTGTTGAAAAATCCACTGTTCCTGGTTGGCGCACAGCAGGCCGATATTCTGGTAGCCGCGCTTAATAACCATTTCTGTTAGCTCATACATGGCCGCCACGTTATCAATCCCGATATTCATATCAATCGGGTCGGCGCGCATAGCACCCATCTCCATCACCGGGATGGAGGCATTTTTCAGCCAGTGGCGAACGGTGTCGGTATGCTCCACGCTGAGCAGTATCGCGGCGGCAATATTTGACGCCAGCAGCGTTTCCAGCAGCTTTTCCTCCTGTTCAAGACGATGCTGAGACTCGGCCAGCATGATTTGGTATCCGGCAGGCTGAAGCACCTGCTGTAGCCCGGCAAACATCTCTGAACACCCAGCTTCGGAAAGATTAGGAACAACCATTGCGATCGTCCATGACGACGCGGATGCCAGTGCGCTGGCGGCGAGATTGGGCATATAACCCAGTTCCTGCACCGCAGCTTCAATTTTTTCACGCAGTTTATCGGAAACCTGTTCCGGCGTGCGGAGCGCACGGGAGACGGTCATCGTGCCAACTCCGGCAAGCTGTGCGACATCCGCGAGCGTGACTTTTCCGGTACTGCGCCGTTTTCGGGTTAAAGACATACACCTTCCTGCTGACCAGACGCGTTCTTATTTCCTTCACTCCAGGTGACAGGCAGTATACGCCTTAAATCCCTTTTTTTGCTGTGATTTCACACGATGATGGCATTTTGATAGCGCTATCACACTTCTGCATGTTAATAGTTGGTAGCGCTATCTTTGTGACAGGGATCGCAGTCAAGGATTGATGGGTTGAATAAAGTTTGCTCATCTTTGGCGTGACGACGGAGTGAAAAGTGCTCAAAAAGTGGATATATGATACAACCATCACGCTTCAGGAGAGCGTTGAAAGCTGGCCTCAGGCGCTGGAGATATGCGCGAAACCGTTACTGGAGCTGCAGGTGATTGAACCGGAATACGTGACGGCAATCATTCAGCAGCACCATGCTTTAGGACCGTATTATGTGCTGGCACCAGGGCTGGCCATGCCGCATGCGCGGCCGGAAGAAGGCGCCAAAGGACTGGGGTTGTCATTACTAAAACTAAAACAGGGTGTCTCTTTTGGTGCCGGGGAGTTTGACCCTGTCGATGTCATTATTATGCTCGCGGCACCGGACAAACATAGCCATATCGAGATGATCTCATCGCTGGCAGAGTTATTTTCCAGCGACGAAGATATGGAAAAATTACATCAGGCGAATACCCTGGAGGACATTAAAACCATTATTGACCGCTTCTGATTTAATTCTTTAATCCGATTATTCACAACATTACGCGCCAGCGTGATGGGGCGTGCTCTACTCATAAAAGGGGACAACAATGAAAATCATGGCTATTTGTGGGTCTGGCCTGGGCAGCAGTTTTATGGTCGAAATGAACATTAAAAAGGTGCTCAAAAAGCTGGAAATAGACGCCGAGGTTGAACACTCCGATCTCTCCTCCGCCACGCCGGGCGCGGCTGACCTGTTCGTGATGGCAAAAGATATTGCCGCCAGCGCCAGCGTACCGGAAAGCCAACTGGTGGTGATCAATAACATCATTGATATCAACGAACTTGAAGCGCAACTGCGCGCCTGGTTCGAAAGACAATAATCCTGATAAGGCGAGGTGGATATGTTTATCCTTGAAACGCTGAATTTCGTTGTTGATATTTTAAAAGTCCCTTCGGTGTTGGTCGGATTAATTGCCTTGATCGGTCTGGTTGCGCAGAAAAAAGCGTTTTCAGATGTGGTGAAGGGAACCATTAAAACGATTCTTGGTTTTATTGTGCTGGGCGGTGGCGCCACGGTACTGGTGGGGTCATTAAATCCATTGGGGGGTATGTTCGAGCACGCCTTTAATATTCAGGGCATCATTCCCAATAATGAAGCGATTGTTTCGATTGCGCTGGAAAAATACGGTGCCTCTACCGCGCTGATAATGGCGTTTGGGATGGTGGCGAATATTATCGTCGCGCGCTTTACCCGTCTGAAGTACATCTTCCTGACCGGGCACCACACGTTTTACATGGCGTGCATGATTGGCGTCATTCTCACCGTGGCGGGCTTTGAGGGGGTAGGGCTGGTCTTTACCGGATCGCTGATCCTCGGCCTGATTATGGCTTTCTTCCCGGCCATTGCGCAGCGTTACATGAAGCGCATCACCGGCAACGATGAGATCGCCTTCGGCCACTTTGGCACCCTGGGCTACGTGCTGTCTGGCTGGATTGGCAGCAAAGTCGGCAAAGGCTCTCGTTCAACCGAAGAGATGAACCTGCCGAAGAACCTGAGCTTCCTGCGCGACAGTTCGATCTCTATCTCCCTGACGATGATGATTATCTACCTGATCATGGCGGTGAGCGCCGGGCGGGAGTACGTCGAAGCCACCTTCAGCGGCGGTCAGAACTACCTGGTTTACGCCATTATCATGGCGATCACCTTCGCGGCGGGCGTTTTCATCATCCTGCAGGGCGTGCGCCTGATTCTGGCGGAAATCGTTCCGGCCTTTACCGGCTTCTCTGAAAAACTGGTGCCGAACGCACGCCCCGCGCTGGACTGCCCGGTGGTCTACCCGTATGCGCCAAATGCCGTGCTGATTGGCTTTCTGTTCAGCTTCCTCGGGGGGATTGTCGGGCTGTTCATCTGCGGGCAGTTCAGCTGGGTGCTGATCCTCCCGGGCGTCGTGCCGCACTTCTTTACCGGTGCAACGGCGGGCGTGTTCGGTAATGCCACCGGCGGACGTCGCGGGGCAATGATAGGCGCCTTCGCCAATGGTCTGCTGATTACCTTCCTGCCGGTTCTGCTGCTGCCGGTGCTGGGCGCGATTGGCTTTGCTAACACCACCTTCTCGGACGCCGATTTCGGCGCGGTGGGGATTGTGCTCGGTAACCTGGCGCGCTTCCTGTCACCGCTTGCCATCACCGGGCTGGTCGTGGCGCTGTTCGCGCTGCTGGTGGCCTACAACCTGTTTGCGAAAAACAAACCTGCGGGCGGTAACGCGCAGGAAAATACCGGAGCCAAATCATGAATGAGAATGAGATAACCGAGCTGGCGCGCCAGATTCGCCTTGAGACGCTGAAATCGCTGACGCAGCTCGGATTTGGACACTACGGCGGCAGCATGTCGGTGGTCGAAACGTTGGCCGTGCTGTACGGCGCGGTGATGAAAATCGACCCGGCAGATCCGGACTGGCCAGAGCGAGATTATTTTGTCCTGTCAAAGGGCCATGCGGGCCCGGCGCTGTACAGCACGCTGGCGATCAAGGGCTACTTCCCGGTGGAGGAACTGAGCACCCTGAACCAGAACGGTACGCGCCTGCCGAGCCATCCGGATCGCCTGAAAACACGCGGCGTGGATGCGACCACCGGTTCGCTGGGGCAGGGGATTTCCATTGCCGGCGGGATGGCGCTATCGCACAAGCTCGCGGGGCGACCGAATCGGGTTTTCTGCATTGTCGGTGATGGTGAGCTGAACGAGGGACAGTGCTGGGAAGCCTTCCAGTTTATTGCCCACCATCGTCTGAACAATCTGACGGTATTCGTCGACTGGAACAAACAGCAACTGGATGGAGAACTGGATGAAATCATTTGCGCGTTTGACCTCGAAGGGAAATTCCGTGCCTTTGGTTTTGACGTGGTGACCGTGAAGGGAGACGACATTCCGGCGCTGCTGGACGTGACGTCGCGCGTGCCGGCGAAAGACGCCCGCCCGCAGGTGGTGATCCTCGACAGCATTAAAGGGCAGGGGGTGCCGTATCTCGAACAGCTCAGCAATTCGCACCACCTGCGATTGACCGCGGAGAGCAAAGCGGCCCTCAACGAGACGATTCGCCAACTGGAGGCTTCATATGATTAAGGTTGCACCGGCAGGACAGAAAGACGCCGTTGAGATGCGCAAGGTCTACGCGGGCTTCGTGGCAAAGCAGATTGAGGCCGGAAGCGAGATTATCGCCCTGGAAGCGGACCTGATGAGTTCGATGGCGATGGACGGCGTGGCGCGCGATTATCCGCAGCACGTGATTAACTGCGGCATCATGGAGGCCAACGTGATCGGTACAGCTGCCGGGCTGTCGCTCACCGGTCGCAAACCGTTCGTGCATACGTTCACCGCGTTTGCCAGCCGACGCTGCTTCGACCAGCTGTTTATGTCCCTGGACTATCAGCGTAACAACGTGAAGGTGATAGCCTCGGATGCTGGCGTGACGGCCTGTCACAACGGTGGGACGCATATGTCGTTCGAGGATATGGGCATCGTGCGCGGTCTGGCGCACTCGGTGGTGCTGGAGGTGACCGACGCGGTGATGTTTGACGATGTGCTGCGCCAGCTTATCGATCTGGAGGGCTTCTACTGGGTACGCACCATCCGTAAGCAGGCGCCGAGCGTGTATGCGCCGGGCTCAACCTTCACCATCGGCAAAGGCAACGTGCTGCGTGAGGGAAGCGATATTACGCTTATCGCCAATGGCATTATGGTAGCGGAAGCGCTGGAGGCGGCGCGTCAGCTGGAGCAGGAGGGGGTCAGTGCAGCGGTTATTGATATGTTCACCCTGAAGCCCATCGACCGTATGCTGGTGAAAAACTACGCTGAGAAAACCGGGCGCATCGTGACCTGTGAAAACCACAGCATTCACAACGGCCTTGGCTCGGCGGTGGCGGAAGTGCTGGTGGAAACCTGCCCGGTGCCAATGCGACGCGTGGGGGTGAAAGAGCGTTACGGTCAGGTGGGGACGCAGGACTTCCTGCAGAAGGTGTACGGCCTGACGGCACATGACATCGTGTCGGCGGCGCGAGAGCTGCTGTAATAAAAAAGGCGACCCTTTGTGGTCGCCTTTTTGTTGCCCGGTGGCGCTAGCGCTTACCGGGCCTACGGTCCTGTAGGCCGGATAAGCGAAGCGCCATCCGGCAAGACCTTACAATTACTGCTGCTGTGAAGACTGGATCGCCGTCAGCGCGATGGTATAGACGATATCGTCAACCAGCGCACCACGGGACAGGTCGTTCACAGGTTTGCGCATACCCTGCAGCATTGGCCCGATGGAGATCAGGTCTGCTGAACGCTGTACCGCTTTATAGGTGGTGTTACCGGTGTTCAGATCCGGGAAGATGAACACGGTAGCGCGACCTGCAACCGGAGAGTTCGGCGCTTTGGATTTTGCCACGTCAGCCATCACGGCGGCGTCGTACTGCAGCGGACCGTCGATCATCAGATCCGGACGTTTTTCCTGAGCAATACGGGTCGCTTCACGCACTTTCTCTACGTCGCTACCTGCACCAGAAGTACCGGTGGAGTAGGAGAGCATCGCAACGCGCGGCTCGATGCCGAAGGCAGTCGCGGAATCTGCGGACTGAATAGCGATCTCAGCCAGCTGCTCTGCGGTTGGATCCGGGTTGATCGCGCAGTCGCCGTAAACATAAACCTGTTCAGGCAGCAGCATGAAGAACACGGAGGAGACCAGAGAGCTGCCCGGTGCGGTTTTGATCAGCTGCAGCGGTGGACGGATGGTGTTTGCGGTGGTGTGAACTGCACCGGAAACCAGACCGTCAACTTCGTCCTGCTCCAGCATCAGCGTACCCAGCACCACGTTGTCTTCCAGCTGCTCGCGCGCAACGGCTTCGGTCATGCCCTTGCTCTTACGCAGTTCAACCAGACGGGCAACGTAGCTTTCACGAACCACTTCAGGGTCAACGATTTCGATGCCCGCACCCAGCTCAACGCCCTGAGACGCCGCAACGCGGTTGATCTCATCCGGGTTACCCAGCAGCACACAGGTCGCGATGCCGCGCTCTGCACAGATAGCCGCCGCTTTAACGGTACGTGGCTCGTCACCTTCTGGCAGAACAACACGTTTGCCCGCTTTACGCGCCAGCTCGGTCAGCTGGTAACGGAATGCAGGAGGAGACAGACGGCGGCTGCGCTCGGAGGTCGCGGTCAGGGATTCGATCCAGTCTGCGTTGATGTAACCTGCAACGTATTCCTGAACTTTCTCGATACGCTCGTGGTCATCAACCGGCACTTCCAGGTTGAAGCTCTGCAGGCTCAGGGAGGTCTGCCAGGTGTTGGTATTCACCATGAAGACCGGCAGGCCAGTGGCAAACGCGCGTTCGCACAGCTTGCTCACGCGTGGGTCCATCTCGTAAGCGCCGGTCAGCAGGATGGCACCGATCTCTACGCCGTTCATCGCCGCCAGACACGCTGCAACCAGCACGTCAGGACGATCGGCAGACGTTACCAGCAGGGAACCTGCGCGGAAGTGTTCCAGCATGTGCGGAATGCTACGCGCACAGAAGGTCACGGACTTCACGCGGCGGGTATTGATATCGCCTTCGTTAACGATGGTCGCGTTCAGGTGACGCGCCATATCGATTGCACGGGTGGCAATCAGATCGAAGCTCCAGGGTACCGCGCCGAGAACAGGCAGCGGGCTGGAATCCTGCAGTTTCGCCGGATCAACTTTGACGACCTTCGCTTTGGAAGAGTCGTCGAAGATCTCAGACAGGTCTGGGCGAGTACGGCCCTGATCGTCAACCGGGGCGTTCAGTTTGTTCACGATCACGCCGGTGATGTTGGTGTTTTTCGTGCCGCCGAAGCTGCTGCGTGTCAGTTCGATACGCTCGTTCAGCTGTTCCGGGGTATCAGTGCCCTGGGACATGACGAAAACGATCTCTGCGTTCAGGGTTTTCGCGATTTCAAAGTTCAGAGACTGAGCAAACTGGTGTTTGCGCGTCGGGACCAGACCTTCAACCAGCACCACTTCTGCGTCCTGCGCATTTGCATGGTAGTTGGCGATGATCTCTTCCATCAAAACGTCTTTTTGATTGCTGGAGAGCAGCGACTCAACGTGACTCATCTTCAGCGGTTCAGCCGCAGGCAGATTGGAGTTTTTGCGAACGATGGTGGTGGTCTGGTCAGGCGCATCGCCACCGGCACGAGGCTGGGCGATTGGCTTAAAGACGCTCAGACGAACGCCTTTACGTTCCATAGCACGGATTACGCCAAGGCTGACGCTGGTCAGGCCGACGCTGGTTCCGGTAGGGATCAGCATAATAGTACGGGACACGGTTTATCCTCTTTCGTTACCGCCGACACGGGGCGGGTTACAAAACAGCACCGCCAGCATTGCTGGCGGTGTGGAATCAGGCAGTCAGGCGGTGTGCGTCTTGCGCGATGACCAGCTCTTCGTTAGTTGGGATAACGATAGCCGGACGGGTGCCTTCTTTGTTGATGAAGCCAGACTTGCCGAAACGCGCAGCCAAGTTACGCTCGTGATCAACGTCGAAGCCCAGAACGCCCAGTTTGCCCAGGGACAGTTCACGAACCATAGCCGCGTTCTCACCGATACCACCGGTGAAGATAACCGCGTCCAGACGACCGTCCATCAGCGCAGTGTAAGAACCGATGTATTTCGCCAGACGGTGGCAGTAAACGTCCATTGCACGTTTAGCGTCTGCTTTCTCTGCGTAGTTGTCTTCAACATAGCGGCAGTCGCTGGTGACTTCGGTCAGACCCAGCAGGCCAGACTCTTTAGTCAGCATTTTGTTGATGTCGTCAACGCTCATGCCCAGAGTGTCGTGCAGGTGGAAGATGATCGCCGGGTCGATGTCACCGGAACGGGTACCCATCACCAGACCTTCCAGCGGGGTCAGACCCATGGAGGTATCAACACATTTACCGTTGCGGATAGCAGAAACAGAACCACCGTTGCCCAGATGGCAGGTGATGATGTTCACTTCTTCAACAGGTTTGTTCAGGATTTTTGCGGCTTCCTGAGTCACAAAGAAGTGGCTGGTGCCGTGCGCGCCGTAACGACGTACGCCGTGCTCTTTGTAAAGGCTGTATGGCAGGGCATAGAGGTAAGACTCTTCCGGCATGGTCTGATGGAACGCGGTGTCGAACACGGCCACGTTTTTGTCTTTCAGATTCGGGAAGGATTTCAGCGCTTCAGCGATACCGATCAGGTGCGCCGGGTTGTGCAGCGGAGCAAAAGAGGCAGAATCTTTGATGCCCTGGATAACAGATTCGTCGATCACGACGGAGCTGGTGTATTTTTCGCCGCCGTGGACGATACGGTGACCAATCGCAGTCAGCTGAGCAGACAGTTCTGGTTTTTGTGCCAGAATAGTGTTAACGATAAAGTTCAGCGCTTCACTGTGAGCGGCGCCTGCACCTAAAGCCGCTTCTTGTTTGCTGCCGTCCATCTTCCACTTGATACGTGCTTCAGGCAGATGGAAACATTCGGCCAAACCAGAGAGGTACTCGTCACCGTTGAGCGCATCGATGATGGCGAATTTCAGTGAGGAGCTACCGCAGTTCAGAACCAGTACTAACTTACTCGACATGGAAGTACCTATTATTGATACGTGGCTAAAAAAACGTCAGTGAGTCTAACAGCGTAACGCATGATGACTCGGACATTTATGATTAACATCATGCCAAACGAACATTGTGGCATGATGGAAGAAATAACTATGATTTTATGCCATTTTGCACAATTTTCAGCCAATGGCATAATGTGCGATAATTTGACGAGTGAATGATTCTCGTCTATGGCCCAATCAGGCTGGCACAGGATACCCGATACGGGGTAGCGATGACAAAATATTTTGAACGTTGTCATAGCCTGTTGTGGTTTTGCACAAAAATTTTAATTTTTATACGTGAAGTTGAGGTACAGCCATGTCGACACCCGAAACCCCTACCGTGAATTTCTTCAGTCTGTTTCGTCGGGGACAGCATTACGCAAAGACGTGGCCGATGGAAAAGCGCCTTGCGCCAATGTTTATTGAGAATCGCACCATCCGCGCCACGCGCTACGCGATTCGCTTTATGCCCCCTGTCGCCATTTTTACCCTGTGCTGGCAAATAGCGTTAGGCGGACAGCTTGGCCCGGCCGTGGCGACAGCACTCTTTGCGTTAAGCCTGCCGATGCAGGGGCTGTGGTGGTTAGGAAAACGGTCCATCACGCCACTGCCACCTTCTATTTTACACTGGTTTTATGAAGTCCGTGGAAAACTGGAGGAGGCCGGGCAGGCGCTTGCTCCGGTTGAAGGCAAGCCAGATTACCAGGCGCTGGCGGACACGTTAAAGCGCGCTTTTAAGCAGTTGGATAAAACATTCCTCGATGACTTGTGATTGATCATCGAAACGACTAACAAAAAAAGGCACAGTAACAAACCGTTACCGTGTCTTTTTTTTTACAGTGCCATGCGCTACAGGAGTCGAAAGATGGAAATGACCCATGCTCAACGTCTGATTTTGTCTAACCAGTACAAAATGATGACAATGCTTGATCCCGATAACGCTGCGCGCTACAGCCGCCTGCAGACTATCGTCGAACGGGGGTTTGGTTTGCAAATGCGCGAACTGGACCGCGAGTTTGGTGAGCTGAAAGAAGAAACCTGCCGCATCGTGATCGACATTATGGAGATGTACCACGCCCTGCATGTTTCCTGGACTAATCTCAAAGATCAGCAGTCCATTGACGAGCGCCGTGTCACCTTCTTAGGCTTTGATGCAGCGACGGAAGCGCGTTATCTGAGCTATGTCCGCTTTATGGTGAATACCGAGGGGCGTTATACCCACTTCGATGCGGGTACCCACGGCTTTAACGCGCAGACCCCAATGTGGGATAAATACCAGCGCATGCTGAGCGCGTGGCACGCCTGTCCGCGTCAGTACCATTTAAGCAGCAACGAAATTCAACAAATCATTAATGCCTGACGGAGGTGCGTGTGCAGTGTAGAGGTTTTCTGTTTGATCTGGACGGTACGCTGGTGGATTCGCTGCCGGTTGTGGAGCGTTCATGGTGCCATTGGGCTGACAGACAGGGTATCGACCATCAGGACGTACTGAATTTCATCCATGGCAAGCAGGCCATAACCTCGTTGCGGCACTTCTTAGCGGGGCGTTCTGAGGAAGAGATTCAGGCGGAGTTCAAATACCTGGAGCAGATTGAGGCCACCGATACGGAGGGTATCACCGCGCTGCCTGGCGCACGCGAGCTGCTTGAACATCTTAACGAAGCGCAGATCCCGTGGGCTATCGTCACGTCCGGCTCTGTTCCGGTCGCGCATGCCCGCCACAAAGCGGCCGGTTTACCGAAGCCCGAGGTGTTCATTACCGCTGAGCGCGTTAAGCGCGGCAAGCCAGAGCCGGATGCGTTTCTGCTTGGCGCTGAACTGCTGGGCCTCGCTCCCGCTGAGTGCGTGGTCGTGGAAGACGCGGCGGCCGGCGTGCTGGCCGGGCTGAACGCCGGGAGTCACGTCATTGCCGTTAACGTTCCGGCGGGGTCTCCCCGGCTGAGTGAGGCGGACTTTGTGCTGGATTCCCTGACGGCACTGGCGGTGTCTAAGGCGCCCGATGGCGTTGTAACCGTCTCGCTAAAAATGTAATCCCATGATTTAGCCCCACGTTGCTGGGGCTTTTTTATGGCAAAATTCCTCATCTTCCACTGACAAGGATAGGTTGTGAACGGTGAACTGATTTGGGTCCTGAGCCTGCTTTTAATCGCCATTATTCTCTTCGCCACAGGCAAGGTGCGCATGGATGCCGTTGCCCTGTTTGTCATCGTCGCGTTTGTGCTGAGCGGCACGCTTACGCTACCGGAAGCTTTCTCCGGGTTCAGCGATCCTAACGTTATCCTGATTGCCGCCCTGTTTATTATTGGCGACGGCCTGGTGCGCACCGGTGTGGCGACCATCATGGGCGCGTGGCTGGTTAAAGTGGCCGGCAGCAGTGAAACCAAAATGCTGATCTATCTGATGCTGACGGTTGCCGGGCTGGGGGCGTTTATGAGCTCAACGGGCGTGGTCGCTATTTTTATCCCGGTGGTACTGAGCGTCTCCATGCGGATGCAAAGCTCGCCGTCGCGACTGATGATGCCTCTGAGTTTTGCCGGTTTGATAAGCGGTATGATGACGCTGGTGGCGACGCCGCCGAACCTGGTCGTCAACAGTGAGCTGCTCCGGGAAGGTTTTCAGGGCTTCAGCTTTTTCAGCGTCACCCCGTTGGGTCTGGTGATTCTGGCGATGGGCGTGGTCTATATGCTGCTGACCCGTTTTGCCCTGAAAGGCGAGAACCAAGACAAAAACAAAGACGGGTGGAAGCGGCGCACTTTCCGCGATCTCATCAAAGAGTACCGCCTCACCGGGCGGGCACGGCGTCTGGCCATTCGCCCCGGCTCGCCGATGGTCGGCCAGCGTCTTGACGACCTGAAACTGCGCGAGCGCTATGGGGCGAACGTGATCGGCGTGGAACGCTGGCGCCGTTTTCGCCGGGTGATCGTCAACGTCAATGGCGTATCGGAATTTCGGGCGCGTGACGTCCTGCTGATCGATATGTCCACTGCGGATGTGGATTTGCGCGAGTTCTGCAGCGAACAACTGCTGGAGCCAATGGTGCTGCGCGGGGAGTATTTCTCCGATCAGGCGCTGGATGTCGGTATGGCTGAAGTCTCGCTGATCCCCGAGTCCGAACTGTTGGGCAAAACCGTGCGCGAAATGGGGTTCCGCACCCGGTATGGCCTGAACGTCGTGGGGCTGAAGCGCGACGGCGTGGCGATGGAAGGGGCCGTCGTGGATGAACCGATCCTGCTGGGGGATATCTTCCTTGTGGTGGGAAACTGGAAGTTGATTAGCCAACTCGGGCAAAAAGGGCGTGATTTTGTGGTGCTCAACATGCCGGTTGAGGAGAGCGATGCGTCTCCGGCGCACAGCCAGGCGCCGCACGCGATTTTTTGTCTGGTGCTGATGGTCGCGCTGATGCTGACCGATGAAATTCCAAACCCCATAGCCGCCATCATTGCCTGTCTGCTGATGGGGAAATTCCGCTGTATCGACGCCGAGAGCGCTTATAAAGCCATTCACTGGCCGAGCATCATTCTTATCGTGGGGATGATGCCTTTTGCCCTCGCGCTGCAAAAAACCGGCGGGGTAGATTTAATCGTTAAAGGGCTCATGGACATGGGCGGCGGGTACGGACCGTATTTGATGATGGTGTGCCTGTTCATTATGTGCGCCACGATCGGGTTGTTTATCTCCAATACCGCCACGGCGGTGCTGATGGCACCCATTGCGCTGGCGATGGCGAAATCCATGGGCGTGTCACCCTACCCGTTTGCGATGATGGTGGCGATGGCGGCTTCCGCGGCATTTATGACGCCGGTTTCATCCCCGGTCAATACGCTGGTGCTGGGGCCAGGAAATTATAAATTCAGTGATTTTGTAAAGATTGGCGTGCCATTCACCGTGCTGGTGATGGTGGTGTGCGTGGTGTTAATTCCGGTTTTATTCCCGTTTTAGCGTGAGCGCAGAAACGAAGGCCGGGTAAGGCGAAGCCGCCACCCGGCTAAAATTACAACGGTGAATCCTGGCTAATCTCATCCAGCGATAAATGGAAGCTCGGCACAAACACCTGCATAAAATAATCCATCTCGTCGCTGCGGCGGGATGCCAGGGTTTTTTCCAGACGCGTTTTCGCCAGTAAAAACTCGTTATTGCCCGCAGACAACTCTTCAAGACACTTCAGATAGGCGCACAGCGCGTCGGCCTGTTTGACCAGCGACTTTTCATCTTCCGTATACTGATGCTCGTCGATGAGCGGTTCAAAGATATCGCGCAGCTCCTCCGGCACCATGTCGATCAACTTCTGCTGGGCGATTTTCTCAATGGCCTTATATTCCTGCGCAATCTGTGAGTTGAAATATTTCACCGGCGTCGGCAGATCACCGGTTAACACTTCTGACGCGTCGTGGTACATCGCCAGCAATGCGATGCGCTCGGCATTCACCTGCCCGTTAAATTTGCGGTTTTTAATGGCGGCCAGCGCGTGCGCGACCATGGCAACCTGAAGACTGTGCTCTGATACGTTCTCTGTTCGCACGTTGCGCATCAGCGGCCAGCGGTTGATGAGTTTCAGGCGGGAGAGGTGGGCAAAGAAATGACTCTGACTCATAGGTTACCTTTTGTCTTCACTGCGACAGGACTTCATTGTGCGGGGAGGGGAGGCAAGATGCAAATTTGCGGATTTTGTAGGCCGGGTAAGCGCAGCGCTACCCGGCAGAATGGCTACGTTACTGATGATAACCTGAGAGGAATCGCCCGAAGCGGCTGATAGCCATTTCGAGATCGTCCTCGCGCGGCAGCGTCACGATACGCACATGGTCCGGCCACGGCCAGTTAAATGCTGTCCCCTGAACCAGCAGCACTTTTTCCTGCAACAGGAAATCGAGCACCATCTTCTGATCGTCGTGAATATTGAAGCGCTTCGCGTCGATTTTCGGGAACATATAGAGCGCCCCATTTGGCTTCACGCAGGAGACGCCCGGGATATCGTTGATCAGCTCCCACGCGCGGTTACGCTGTTCGTACAGGCGGCCTCCAGGGACGATAAACTCGCTGATGCTCTGATAGCCACCGAGCGCGGTCTGGATTGCATGTTGTGCCGGCACGTTGGCGCAAAGACGCATAGACGCCAGCATTTCCAGCCCTTCAATATAGCCTTTGACGTGCTTTTTCGGGCCGTTGAGTACCATCCAGCCCTGGCGGAAACCGGCCACGCGGTAGGTTTTAGACAGGCCGTTAAAGGTAACGGTCAACAGGTCCGGGGCCAGCGCGGCAATGGAGTGGTGTTGCGCCGCGTCATAGAGGATCTTGTCGTAAATTTCGTCGGCAAAAATGATCAGGTTGTGCTGGCGGGCGATCTCAACGATCTCCATCAACAGCTCTTTTGAGTAGACCGCGCCCGTCGGGTTGTTCGGGTTGATAATTACGATGCCGCGCGTGCGAGGGGTAATCTTCGCGCGAATATCATCCAGATCCGGGAACCAGTCAGAGGATTCGTCGCAAAGATAATGGACAGCTTTACCGCTGGACAGTGATACGGCAGCCGTCCACAGCGGATAGTCTGGCGCGGGAACCAGCATTTCGTCACCGCTGTTCAGCAGCGCCTGCATGGCCTGGACGATCAGTTCAGATACACCGTTGCCAATGTAGATATCTTCTACGGTAACGTCACGCATGCCGCGAGCCTGGTAGTGCTGCATAATGGCTTTACGTGCGGAATAAAGTCCTTTTGAGTCGCAATAGCCTTGCGCTGTGGGCAGGTTGCGGATCACATCAACCAGAATCTCATCCGGCGCTTCAAAACCAAATGGCGCAGGGTTACCAATGTTGAGCTTCAGAACCTTATTGCCTTCTTCCTCAAGGCGTTTTGCCTCTTTCAGAACCGGGCCACGGATGTCATAACAGACGTTATCTAGCTTGCTGGATTTTTCGATAGGGGACATGAACCTTTAACCTTTTCGCTATTATTGCCACTCCCTGCCGTGGAAGTCAGCACGGAATAATGTACTCCCCCCACGCTTCGTTTTGAAGGGTGTGCAGTAGAAGATTTTGTGCATGTTGTGAAATTCTGGTGAATCTTTTTTGCTGTTTGTTGACGCTTTTACTGTCGTAACGTAAGGTAAAATGCGCTGGTTAAGGGTGATTGTGCTGAAAATCATTGTAAAAAATGGATATTATCCCGGTGTAAAATAAATGACCCGTAGAGGAGAGACGGAAGTCACGCTGCGTGACTTTTCGTAAAACCTGAGTGTTGAAAAAATCTTGCAGTAATACCCTGCAGCGGCTAAAAGTTACTCATGTGAAAATAATGTTAAGTGTTATTAATGAATGACCTTAATCGAAATTAAAATTTATTTATTATTAACCAACAAAATGCAACTTTAGTTAATTTTAATAAAATTAGTTGAGAAGCTTAACAAAGCGCTTTACTCCTTAATATTGCAATAAGACTTATAAATAAAGTGGATTTGGGTTAAGATGTCTTTAGGTAAAGCAGATGAAAGATACCCAAATGTTGTATATCTGAAACTGGTTTTCCGATTTAATTGATTGTTATTGTTAGAGTTATCTCTGGCTGGAATGTGTAAAACATCTCCTGCTACGTTGACAGCGCTGCGATAAAGATGGCAGAAAAGGTGTCACGCCTTTAATGTAATTTACATAAACCTGCGAACATCTAAATATCCTGAACGTTTAAGAGAATAAAAATATCGTCATGAAACGTGCTTTCTGACTGTTGATATAAAGCAGCACAATAACTATCTGTCAGGCAGTCTGCCGGGCCGGGATGCGAGGGAAAATCTTCAGAGGGAATTGCTTAACTGTTACACACACAGCTTCAACCCGGGCAGCTCCGCACGAGCAACCTGAAAGTGAATAGATATGATAAATGCAAATCGTCCGATAATGAATCTCGACCTCGATCTGCTGAGAACGTTTGTTGCGGTCGCCGATCTCAACACTTTTGCAGCAGCTGCTGCCGCCGTCTGCCGAACTCAGTCCGCCGTTAGCCAGCAAATGCAGCGGCTGGAGCAACTGGTCGGTAAAGAGCTTTTTGCCCGTCACGGACGCAATAAGCTCTTAACGGAACACGGTATTCAGCTACTGGGTTATGCCAGGAAAATTCTTCGCTTTAATGATGAAGCATGTATGTCACTTATGTTTAGCAACCTTCAGGGGGTGTTAACCTTAGGGGCATCTGATGAGTCAGCGGATACGATATTACCGTTTCTTCTCAACCGAATTAGTTCGGTTTATCCGAAACTTGCGCTGGATGTGAGCGTCAAGCGCAATGCTTTTATGGTTGAGATGTTAAATGAGAATAAGGTCGATCTGGTGGTCACCACGCATCGTCCCGGGCAGTTTGATTGCCTGACGTTGCGCAGATCGCCGACGCACTGGTATTGCGCGGCTGAATATGTGTTGCAAAAAGGGGAGCCCGTTCCACTGGTTTTACTGGACGATCCGAGCCCTTTCCGCGATATGGTGCTGACGGCATTAAATGAAGCCAATATTCCATGGCGTCTGGCGTATGTAGCGTCCACGCTGCCTGCGGTGCGTGCCGCCGTCAAAGCAGGACTTGGCGTAACGGCCCGTCCGGTGGAGATGATGAGCCCTGACCTGCGCGTTCTCGGTAAATCTGATGGTCTTCCTGCGCTGCCAGATACTGAGTATCTGCTTTGCCATAATGCGTCCAGTCATAACGAGCTGGCGAAAGTGGTGTTCGAGGCGATGGAAAACTACCATAACCCGTGGCAGTACGAGCATGTTACCTCCGAAGGAGGGGATGATTCCCTGATCGTTGAAGGTGACTTTGAGTGATCAAACGCTCAAAATTCTGGTAACAAAATGTAAGTGTAAAAAAAAGCCACTCGTGTCGTTTTCGCACGCAGTGGCTTTTTTTTGTCAATATTATCCCTGTTTGACGAAGGGGCTTCATAAATAGGGTCTATTTATCAATGCTATAAATGCTTTTGCTTAAATCTTGTTCGTTTTCAGTTCTAACTTCATCCATAACCTAACGATGTTAAAAAAACAGCAAATATGTTGCTGGTTTTTTGGTTGAATTAACAAAAGCGTGTCTCAGATCAAGAAAATACTCCTATTTGGGGGGAGGAATCGTTGGCAAATCCTGTCAAAATAGGAGGGTTATTTTTTTTACTTCCAAAACGGACACGATTCAACAACCTGCATTTGACGGAAAGTCATGTACCCACCAGGGTTAAAGGGCACCAAATGTTAATGAGAATCGCTCGATGTAATTTAATGTGAAGAAACCTTTGTTAAAGTTGACAAAAGGTTATAGAAAGGAGTAAAAAACCCCATCATTTTGCTGTCTACGTCTCATTTCAGACAGTTAGTGTAAGGTTATTTGTTCCTCCCCATGAATCGATGTGATGCCTATCTGCCAGCAAGAGCAGTGTCGTCGGTATCACTTTTGATGAGTAAGCAATGAGTATGTCAACATCCACAGAAGTCATCGCTCATCACTGGGCATTCGCAATCTTTCTTATTGTAGCCATTGGCCTGTGCTGCCTGATGTTAGTCGGCGGCTGGTTCCTGGGCGGTCGCGCCCGTGCAAGGCACAAAAACACACCTTTCGAATCAGGTATTGATTCAGTAGGTTCCGCTCGCTTACGCCTGTCTGCCAAGTTCTATCTGGTAGCGATGTTCTTCGTCATCTTCGACGTGGAAGCGCTCTACCTGTTCGCATGGTCGACCTCCATCCGCGAAAGTGGTTGGGTGGGCTTTGTCGAGGCCGCAATTTTCATTTTAGTGTTACTGGCCGGTCTGGTTTATCTGGTGCGTATTGGCGCGCTTGACTGGACGCCTGCGCGTTCACGTCGTGAACACATCAACCCGGAAAACAGTATCTCTAATCGTCAGCAGTAACAGCGAGGCAATAAGATGGATTATACGCTCACCCGCATAGATCCTAACGGTGAGAATGACCGTTACCCCCTGCAAAAACAGGAGATCGTAACCGACCCCCTGGAGCAAGAAGTCAACAAAAGCGTGTACATGGGCAAACTCGAACATGCCATGCACGATATGGTCAACTGGGGTCGTAAGAACTCTATCTGGCCCTACAACTTTGGCCTTTCTTGCTGCTACGTTGAAATGGTGACGTCATTCACTGCGGTGCATGACGTTGCGCGTTTTGGCGCCGAGGTACTGCGTGCATCCCCGCGTCAGGCTGACCTGATGGTGGTAGCCGGTACCTGCTTTACCAAGATGGCACCTGTTATTCAGCGTCTTTATGACCAGATGCTGGAGCCAAAATGGGTTATTTCCATGGGCGCATGTGCAAACTCTGGCGGCATGTACGACATTTATTCCGTTGTGCAGGGCGTTGATAAGTTCATTCCGGTGGATGTTTACATCCCGGGCTGCCCGCCGCGTCCAGAAGCCTATATGCAGGCGCTGATGCTGCTGCAGGAGTCTATCGGTAAAGAGCGTCGTCCGCTTTCATGGGTTGTTGGCGATCAGGGTGTCTACCGCGCGAACATGCAATCTGAGCGCGAGCGTAAACGTGGTGAACGTATTGCCGTCACCAACCTGCGTACGCCTGACGAAATTTAATTTGCGCCTGTGGGCCTGGAGAACACCTTCGCATATCACTACTCAAATAGCGCGAAGCCAGGCTTAACAGTCACCACGGACCATTTGCAATGGTGAACAATATGACCGACTTAACCGCGCAAGAAGCCGCATGGCAGACACGGGATCATCTGGATGACCCCGTCATTGGCGAACTGCGCAACCGTTTTGGGCCGGATGCCTTTACCGTTCAGGCGACCCGCACCGGGGTACCCGTTGTTTGGGTGAAGCGTGAACAATTACTGGAAGTGGTCGATTTCCTCAAGAAATTGCCAAAACCTTACGTCATGCTGTTTGACTTACACGGCATGGATGAGCGTCTGCGTACTCACCGCCAGGGTCTCCCTGCTGCGGATTTTTCCGTTTTCTACCACCTGATCTCAATAGACCGCAACACGGATATCATGCTCAAGGTGGCATTGTCTGAAAACGACATGCATCTGCCGACGATCACCAAACTTTTCCCGAACGCGAACTGGTATGAGCGTGAAACCTGGGAAATGTTCGGCATGACCTTCGACGGCCATCCACATCTGACGCGCATCATGATGCCGCAGACCTGGACCGGCCACCCGCTGCGTAAAGACTACCCGGCACGTGCAACCGAATTCGACCCGTTTGAGCTGACCAAAGCCAAGCAGGATCTGGAGATGGAAGCACTGACCTTCAAGCCGGAAGACTGGGGCATGAAGCGCGGTACCGAAAACGAGGACTTCATGTTCCTCAACCTCGGTCCGAACCACCCGTCTGCGCACGGTGCATTCCGTATTATTCTTCAGCTTGATGGCGAAGAGATTGTCGACTGCGTTCCTGACATCGGTTACCACCACCGTGGTGCTGAGAAGATGGGCGAGCGTCAGTCCTGGCACAGCTACATTCCGTATACCGACCGTATCGAGTACCTCGGCGGTTGCGTCAACGAAATGCCTTACGTGCTGGCCGTTGAGAAACTGGCGGGTATCGTTACGCCGGATCGCGTTAAAGTGATTCGCGTAATGCTGTCAGAACTGTTCCGTATTAATAGCCACCTGCTGTACATCTCCACGTTCATTCAGGACGTCGGCGCGATGACCCCGGTCTTCTTCGCCTTTACCGATCGTCAGAAAATCTACGATCTGGTGGAAGCGATTACCGGTTTCCGTATGCACCCGGCCTGGTTCCGTATCGGCGGTGTGGCACACGATCTGCCGCGCGGCTGGGATCGTCTGCTGCGTGAATTCCTCGACTGGATGCCGAAACGTCTGGCCTCTTACGAGAAAGCCGCACTGCGCAACACCATCCTGAAAGGCCGTTCCCAGGGCGTTGCTGCCTACGGCGCAAAAGAAGCGCTGGAGTGGGGGACGACAGGTGCAGGTCTGCGTGCGACCGGTATTGATTTCGACGTGCGTAAAGCCCGTCCTTACTCTGGCTATGAGAACTTCGACTTTGAGGTCCCGGTGGGCGGCGGTGTTTCCGACTGCTACACCCGCGTGATGCTGAAAGTGGAAGAACTGCGCCAGAGTCTGCGCATCCTTGAGCAGTGCCTCAACAATATGCCGGAAGGCCCGTTCAAAGCGGATCACCCGCTGACCACGCCGCCACCGAAAGAGCGCACGCTGCAACATATCGAAACCCTGATCACTCACTTCCTGCAGGTTTCCTGGGGTCCGGTCATGCCGGCGCAAGAATCCTTCCAGATGATTGAAGCGACCAAGGGTATTAACAGTTACTACCTGACCAGTGACGGCAGCACCATGAGCTACCGTACCCGCGTGCGTACGCCGAGCTTTGCGCACCTGCAGCAGATCCCGTCCGCCATTCGCGGCAGTCTGGTCTCCGACCTGATTGTGTATCTGGGTAGTATCGATTTTGTTATGTCAGATGTGGACCGCTAATTATGCACGAGAATCAACAACCACAAACCGAGGCTTTTGAGCTGAGTGACGCAGAGCGTGCCGCCATTGAGCACGAGATGCACCACTACGAAGACCCGCGTGCGGCGTCCATTGAAGCGCTGAAAATCGTACAGAAACAGCGTGGTTGGGTGCCGGATGGGGCGATCTACGCGATCGCAAAAGTGCTGGGTATTCCGGCCAGTGACGTAGAAGGCGTAGCCACGTTCTACAGCCAGATCTTCCGTCAGCCGGTGGGCCGCCATGTGATCCGCTACTGTGACAGCGTGGTCTGCCACATTACCGGTTATCAGGGCATTCAGGCTGCCATTGAGAAGAAACTCAATATCAAGCCGGGCCAGACCACGTTCGATGGTCGCTTTACTCTGCTGCCAACCTGCTGCCTGGGTAACTGCGACAAGGGGCCGACCATGATGATTGATGAGGATACTCACAGCCATCTGACGCCGGAAGCGATTCCTGACCTGCTGGAGCAGTACAAATGAAAACTGTAATTCGTACTGCTGAGACGCATCCGCTGACCTGGCGTCTGCGTGATGATAAACAGCCGGTATGGCTCGACGAATACCAGAGCAAAAACGGCTATGCCGGTGCGCGTAAAGCCCTTGGCGGCATGGCGCCGGACGACATCGTTAACGCGGTGAAAGAGTCGGGTCTGAAAGGCCGCGGCGGCGCAGGTTTCTCCACCGGTCTGAAGTGGAGCCTGATGCCGAAAGACGAATCCATGAACATCCGTTACCTGCTGTGTAACGCGGATGAAATGGAGCCGGGCACCTATAAAGACCGCCTGCTGATGGAACAGCTGCCGCACCTGCTGGTGGAAGGCATGCTGATCTCCGCGTTTGCGCTGAAAGCCTACCGTGGCTACATCTTCCTGCGCGGTGAGTACATCGAAGCGGCGGAAAACCTGCGTCGTGCGATTGCCGAAGCCACCGAAGCCGGCCTGCTGGGTAAAAACATCCTGGGCACGGGTTTTGACTTCGAACTGTTTGTGCACACCGGTGCCGGGCGATATATCTGCGGTGAAGAGACCGCGCTGATTAACTCCCTGGAAGGCCGCCGCGCGAACCCGCGTTCCAAGCCACCGTTCCCGGCAAGCTCCGGCGTATGGGGTAAACCGACCTGCGTCAATAACGTTGAAACCCTGTGTAACGTTCCAGCTATCCTCGCCAACGGCGTGGAGTGGTATCAGGGCATCTCCTCAAGCAAAGATGCCGGTACCAAGCTGATGGGCTTCTCCGGTCGCGTTAAAAATCCTGGCGTCTGGGAACTGCCGTTCGGTACCACCGCACGTGAAATTCTTGAAGACTACGCTGGCGGCATGCGTGATGGCCTGAAATTCAAAGCCTGGCAGCCGGGTGGGGCAGGGACAGACTTCCTGACCGAAGCCCATCTTGACCTGCCAATGGAATTCGAAAGCATTGGTAAAGCAGGCAGCCGTCTGGGTACGGCGCTGGCGATGGCCGTCGACCACGAGATCGGCATGGTCTCGCTGGTGCGTAACCTGGAAGAGTTCTTTGCCCGCGAGTCCTGCGGCTGGTGTACACCTTGCCGTGACGGACTGCCGTGGAGCGTGAAGATCCTGCGTGCTATCGAACGCGGCGAAGGTCAGCCGGGCGATATCGAGACACTTGAGCAACTGTGTCGATTCCTTGGCCCTGGTAAAACCTTCTGTGCCCACGCACCGGGTGCCGTCGAGCCGCTGCAGAGCGCGATTAAATATTTCCGCGACGAATTCGAAGCAGGCATCAAGCAGCCGTTCAGCAATACCCATTCTATCAATGGGATTCAGCCGAACCTGCTGAAAGCACGCTGGTAAAGACAGAATTTTGATTAACGCTCGGTTACGACCGAGCCAACTGGAAGCATGCTAATGGCTACGATTCATGTAGACGGCAAAGAATACGAAGTCAACGGGGCGGACAACCTTCTGGAAGCTTGTCTGTCTCTTGGCCTCGATATTCCGTACTTTTGCTGGCATCCGGCGCTGGGCAGCGTCGGTGCTTGCCGCCAGTGTGCGGTGAAGCAATATCAAAACGCGGAAGACACGCGTGGTCGCCTGGTGATGTCCTGTATGACGCCAGCCACCGAAGGCACCTTTATTTCGATTGATGACGAAGAAGCCAAACAGTTCCGCGAAAGCGTGGTGGAGTGGTTGATGACCAACCACCCGCACGACTGTCCGGTCTGTGAAGAGGGCGGTAACTGCCACCTTCAGGATATGACCGTAATGACAGGTCACAGCTTCCGTCGCTATCGCTTTACTAAACGTACCCACCGTAACCAGGATCTGGGGCCGTTCATCTCTCACGAAATGAACCGCTGCATCGCCTGCTACCGCTGCGTGCGTTACTACAAAGACTACGCAGACGGTCAGGATCTGGGCGTGTATGGCGCGCATGACAACGTCTACTTCGGTCGCCCGGAAGACGGAACGCTGGAAAGCGAGTTCTCCGGTAACCTGGTAGAAATCTGCCCGACCGGCGTATTCACGGATAAAACTCACTCCGAGCGTTACAACCGTAAATGGGACATGCAGTTTGCGCCTAGCATCTGCCAGCAGTGTTCCCTCGGCTGTAACACCAGCCCGGGTGAGCGTTACGGCGAACTGCGTCGTATCGAAAACCGTTACAACGGTACCGTTAACCACTACTTCCTGTGCGACCGCGGTCGTTTCGGCTATGGCTATGTGAACCTGAAAGACCGTCCGCGTCAGCCGGTTCAGCGCCGTGGCGATGACGTCATTACCCTGAACGCTGAGCAGGCGATGCAGGGCGCAGCAGATATTCTGCGTCAGTCGAAGAAAGTGATCGGTATCGGCTCCCCGCGCGCCAGCATCGAAAGCAACTTCGCGCTACGCGAGCTGGTTGGCGCGGATAACTTCTATACCGGTATCGCCGAGGGCGAGCAGGAACGTCTGCAGCTGGTTCTGAAAGTGCTGCGTGAAGGCGGTATTCATACCCCTGCGCTGCGCGAAATTGAATCCTACGATGCGGTTCTGGTGCTGGGTGAAGACCTGACGCAGACGGGCGCACGCGCGGCTCTGGCGGTTCGTCAGGCGGTGAAAGGAAAAGCACGTGAAATGGCTGCCGCGCAGAAAGTGGCTGACTGGCAGATTGCGGCGATCCTGAACATCGGTCAGCGTGCGAAGCATCCTCTGTTTGTGACCAACGTCGACAACACCCGTCTGGACGATATCGCTGCGTGGACCTACTGCGCGCCGGTTGAAGATCAGGCACGCCTTGGCTTTGCCATCGCCCACGCGCTGGACAACAACTCTCCCGCCGTTGAACTGGATCGCGATCTGCAAAACAAGGTTGACGTGATTGTTCAGGCCCTGGCAGGTGCGAAGAAACCGCTGATTATTTCCGGTACCAACGCCGGTAGCGCGGAGATCATTCAGGCGGCAGCTAACGTGGCGAAAGCGTTGAAAGGCCGTGGTTCAGACGTTGGTGTGACCATGATTGCCCGTGCGGTGAACAGCATCGGTCTGGGTATGATTGGCGGCGGCTCGCTGGAAGCGGCGTTAAGCGAACTGGAGTCTGGTTCTGCGGATGCCGTTGTGGTGCTGGAAAATGACCTGCATCGCCATGCTTCTGCCGCTCGCGTTGACGCCGCGCTCTCCAAAGCGCCGCTGGTCATGGTCATCGACCATCAGCGCACCGCGATCATGGACAAAGCACACCTGGTGCTCTCTGCGGCAAGCTTCGCAGAAAGTGACGGTACCGTTATCAACAACGAAGGTCGCGCACAGCGTTTCTTCCAGGTCTATGATCCGGCGTACTACGACAGCAACACCGTGATGCTGGAAAGCTGGCGCTGGCTGCACTCCCTGCACAGCACCGTACAGAGCCGTGAAGTGGACTGGACGCAGCTTGACCACGTTATCGACGCGGTGGTGGAAAAACTGCCTCAGCTGGCGGGCATTAAAGATGCAGCCCCTGAAGCAAGCTTCCGTATTCGCGGCCAGAAACTGGCACGTGAACCGCACCGCTACAGTGGCCGTACCGCAATGCGTGCCAACATCAGCGTACACGAACCGCGTCAGCCGCAGGATAAAGACACCATGTTCGCCTTCTCAATGGAAGGGAACAACCAGCCGTCTGCGCCGCGTTCGCAAATCCCGTTCGCATGGGCTCCGGGCTGGAACTCTCCGCAGGCGTGGAACAAGTTCCAGGCTGAAGTGGGCGGTTCCCTGCGCCACGGCGATCCGGGCGTGCGTCTGATTGAAGCGTCTGAAACCGGTCTGGATTTCTTCACGACCGTGCCAGCAAGCTTCCAGGCCCAGGACGGTAGCTGGCGTATTGCGCCGTACTACCATCTGTTCGGTAGCGACGAGCTGTCCCAGCGTTCACCTGTCTTCCAGACCCGTATGCCGCAGCCGTACATCAAGCTCAACCCGGCGGATGCCGCAAAGCTTGGCGTTAACGCGGGTGCGAACATTGCCTTTAGCTATGACGGCCAGACCATCAGCCTGCCGCTGATTATCTCTGAAAGTCTGACAGCAGGGCAGGTGGGGCTGCCGATGGGTATGCCAGGCATCGCGCCGGTTCTGGCGGGTGCGCGTCTTGATAATCTGCAGGAGGCAAAAGCATGAGTTGGTTAACGCCGGATCTTATCGACATCCTGCTGAGCATTCTGAAAGCGATTGTTATCCTGCTGGTGGTGGTCACCTGCGGCGCGTTCATGAGCTTCGGTGAACGTCGTCTGCTCGGTCTGTTCCAGAACCGTTACGGACCGAACCGCGTGGGCTGGGGTGGTTCACTCCAGCTGGTCGCGGACATGATCAAGATGTTCTTTAAAGAGGACTGGATCCCGCGCTTCTCGGACCGCGTGATCTTTACGCTGGCGCCGATGATCGCCTTCACCTCGCTGCTGCTGGCATTTGCTATCGTTCCCGTTAGCCCGACCTGGGTGGTCGCTGACCTGAACATCGGCATTCTGTTCTTCCTGATGATGGCAGGCCTCGCGGTTTACGCGGTCCTGTTCGCAGGCTGGTCCAGTAACAACAAATACTCGCTGCTGGGTGCGATGCGTGCTTCCGCGCAGACGCTGAGCTACGAAGTGTTCCTGGGACTCTCCCTGATGGGCGTGGTGGCGCAGGCCGGTTCATTCAATATGACCGACATCGTCAACAACCAGGCTGACATCTGGAATGTTATCCCGCAGTTCTTTGGTTTTATTACCTTTGCTATCGCGGGCGTGGCAGTGTGTCACCGTCACCCGTTTGACCAGCCAGAAGCCGAACAGGAACTGGCCGACGGTTACCACATTGAATATTCCGGTATGAAGTTCGGTCTGTTCTTCGTGGGCGAGTACATCGGTATCGTCACCATTTCCGCGTTGATGGTAACGCTGTTCTTTGGTGGCTGGCATGGCCCGTTCTTACCGCCGTTCATCTGGTTCGCGCTGAAAACCGCGTTCTTCATGATGATGTTCATTTTGATTCGCGCAGCGTTACCGCGTCCACGTTATGACCAGGTAATGTCCTTCGGCTGGAAAGTGTGCCTGCCGCTGACGCTCGTCAACTTGTTGGTAACGGCAGCTGTCATTCTCTGGCAGCAGCCATAAGGGGCTATAGACCATGACCTTAAAAGAATTACTGGTAGGCTTCGGTACCCAGGTACGCAGTATCTGGATGATCGGCCTGCACGCGTTTGCCAAACGCGAAACCCGGATGTACCCGGAAGAGCCGGTATATCTGCCGCCGCGCTACCGTGGTCGTATTGTGCTGACGCGCGACCCGGACGGTTCCGAGCGCTGCGTTGCCTGTAACCTGTGTGCGGTAGCGTGTCCGGTCGGCTGTATCTCTCTGCAGAAAGCAGAGACGGTAGATGGCCGCTGGTACCCTGAGTTCTTCCGCATCAACTTCTCACGCTGCATTTTCTGCGGTCTGTGTGAAGAAGCGTGCCCAACCACGGCGATTCAGCTGACTCCAGACTTCGAGCTGGGTGAGTACAAGCGTCAGGACCTGGTGTACGAGAAAGAGGATCTGCTGATTTCCGGTCCGGGCAAATACCCGGAATATAACTTCTACCGGATGGCGGGTATGGCAATCGACGGCAAAGATAAGGGCGAAGCAGAGAACGAAGCTAAGCCTATCGACGTCAAGAGCCTGTTACCGTAAGGAGAGGGCAATGGAATTCGCTTTTTATATCTGTGGCCTTATCGCCATCCTGGCTACGCTGCGAGTGATTACGCACACCAATCCGGTGCATGCGCTGCTGTACTTAATCATCTCGCTGCTGGCTATCTCCGGGGTGTTCTTCGCACTGGGCGCGCACTTCGCCGGTGCGCTGGAAATCATCGTCTACGCCGGGGCCATTATGGTGCTGTTCGTGTTCGTGGTGATGATGCTGAACCTGGGCGGCTCTGAAATTGAGCAGGAACGTCAGTGGTTAAAACCGCAGGTGTGGATTGGCCCGGCAATTTTGTCGGCCATCATGCTGGTTGTGATTGTTTACGCCATTCTGGGCGTGAACGATCAGGGCATCGACGGCACGCCGATCGGCGCTAAAGAGGTGGGTATCACGCTCTTTGGCCCATACGTTCTGGCGGTGGAACTGGCCTCTATGCTGCTGCTGGCAGGCCTGGTGGTTGCTTTCCACGTTGGTCGCGAAGAGCGTGCTGGCGAGGTGCTGAGCAACCGCACTGACGACCGCGCGAAAAGAAAAACGGAGGAGCGCGCATGATCCCCTTAACACATGGACTGATCCTCGCTGCGATTTTATTCGTTCTGGGTCTGACCGGTCTGGTTATCCGCCGCAATCTGCTGTTTATGCTGATCGGTCTGGAAATCATGATTAACGCCTCCGCGCTGGCCTTCGTGGTCGCCGGAAGCTACTGGGGCCAGACCGATGGTCAGGTGATGTACATTCTCGCCATCAGCCTCGCGGCTGCTGAAGCGAGTATTGGCCTGGCGCTGTTGCTGCAGCTCCATCGTCGCCGCCAGAATCTGAACATCGATTCAGTAAGTGAGTTGCGTGGATGAACATGCTTGCCTTAACCATTATTTTTCCGCTGATTGGCTTCGTGCTGCTGGCGTTTTCTCGCGGCCGCTGGTCTGAGAATCTGTCTGCGACCGTGGGCATTGGCTCAATCGGTCTGGCTGCGCTGGTCACAGCGTATGCGGGGATCGACTTCTTTAACAACGGACGTCAGCCTTTCAGCGTGCCGCTGTGGACCTGGATGTCGGTCGGTGATTTCAACATCGGCTTCAACCTGGTGCTGGACGGCCTCTCGCTGACCATGCTCTCCGTGGTCACCGGCGTTGGCTTCCTGATCCACATGTTCGCCTCCTGGTATATGCGCGGTGAAGAGGGTTACTCCCGCTTCTTCGCCTACACCAACCTGTTTATCGCCAGCATGGTGGTTCTGGTGCTGGCCGATAACCTGCTGCTGATGTATCTGGGCTGGGAAGGCGTGGGTCTGTGTTCTTACCTGCTGATTGGCTTCTATTACACCGATCCGAAGAATGGCGCAGCGGCCATGAAAGCGTTCGTCGTGACCCGCGTGGGTGACGTCTTCCTCGCTTTCGCGCTGTTCATTCTTTACAACGAACTGGGCACGCTGAACTTCCGCGAAATGGTGGAACTGGCGCCAGCGCACTTCGCTGCAGGCAACAACATGCTGTGGTGGGCAACGCTGATGCTGCTGGGTGGCGCTGTGGGTAAATCCGCACAGCTGCCGTTGCAGACATGGCTGGCCGACGCGATGGCGGGTCCAACCCCTGTCTCCGCGCTGATCCACGCCGCGACCATGGTCACCGCCGGTGTCTACCTGATTGCGCGTACCCATGGCCTGTTCCTGATGACCCCGGAAATTCTGCATCTGGTGGGTATCGTCGGTGCGGTCACGCTGGTGCTGGCAGGCTTTGCTGCGCTGGTACAGACCGACATCAAACGCGTTCTCGCGTACTCCACCATGAGCCAGATTGGTTATATGTTCCTGGCGCTGGGCGTTCAGGCGTGGGACGCGGCCATTTTCCACCTGATGACGCACGCGTTCTTTAAAGCGCTGCTGTTCCTCTCATCCGGTTCGGTGATTCTGGCCTGCCACCACGAGCAGAACATCTTCAAGATGGGCGGACTGCGTAAGTCCATTCCGCTGGTGTATGTCTGCTTCCTGGTGGGCGGCGCGGCGCTGGCGGCACTGCCGCTGATCACCGCGGGCTTCTTCAGTAAGGACGAAATCCTTGCGGGTGCCATGGCGAATGGTCATATCAATCTGATGGTTGCGGGTCTGGTCGGTGCATTCATGACCTCCCTGTATACCTTCCGTATGATTTTCATCGTATTCCACGGTAAAGAACAAATTCACGCTCACGCAGGGAAGGGGATTACCCACCACCTGCCGCTGATTGTGCTGCTGGTACTGTCCACCTTCGTTGGCGCAATGATTGTGCCGCCGCTGCAGGGCGTACTGCCAGACACCACCGAGCTTGAGCACGGTCGCGTTCTGACGCTTGAAATCACCTCCGGTGTAGTCGCTATTGCGGGCATCCTGATTGCGGCATGGCTGTGGCTGGGCAAACGCACGCTGGTGACCGCCGTTGCCAACAGCGCGCCTGGCCGTCTGCTGGGCACCTGGTGGTACAACGCGTGGGGCTTCGACTGGCTGTACGACATGATCTTCGTTAAGCCGTTCCTGGGCATTGCGTGGCTGCTGAAGCGCGACCCACTGAACAGCCTGATGAATATCCCGGCGATCCTCTCCCGCTTTGCAGGTAAAGGCCTGCTGTACAGCGAGAACGGTTACCTGCGCTGGTATGTGGCGTCCATGAGCATCGGTGCGGTTGTCGTGCTGGCGCTGCTGATGGTGTTGCGTTGATCGTTAAGTGAATTTTATTCGAATTCGTTGAAAATCAGGCCCCTGCTGGGGGCCTTAAAAAGGAATGTAAATCGCCATGTTACTACCCTGGCTAATATTAATTCCCTTCATCGGCGGCTTCCTGTGCTGGCAGACTGAACGCTTTGGCGTGAAGATGCCGCGCTGGATCGCGCTGATCACCATGGGATTGACGCTCGCGCTTGGCCTGCAACTGTGGTTGCAGGGCGGTTATTCACTGACCCAGTCTGCGGGCATCCCGCAGTGGCAGTCTGAGTTCATCCTGCCCTGGATCCCACGTTTCGGTATCACCATCCACCTGGCGATTGACGGTCTGTCGCTGCTGATGGTGGTGCTGACCGGTCTGCTCGGTGTTCTGGCGGTACTCTGCTCCTGGCGAGAAATCGAAAAATACCAGGGCTTTTTCCACCTGAACCTGATGTGGATCCTGGGCGGCGTGATCGGCGTGTTCCTTGCCATCGACATGTTCCTGTTCTTCTTCTTCTGGGAGATGATGCTGGTGCCGATGTACTTCCTGATCGCGCTTTGGGGCCACAAGGCTTCCGACGGTAAAACGCGTATCACGGCGGCGACCAAGTTCTTCATCTACACCCAGGCGAGCGGTCTGGTGATGTTGATTGCCATTCTGGCGCTGGTGTTTGTTCACCATAACGCAACGGGCATCTGGACCTTCAACTACGAAGATCTGCTGAAAACCCCGATGTCACACGGCGTTGAATACCTGCTGATGCTGGGCTTCTTCATCGCATTCGCGGTGAAAATGCCGGTGGTTCCGCTGCACGGCTGGCTGCCAGACGCGCACTCTCAGGCACCCACTGCGGGTTCCGTTGACCTGGCGGGCATCTTGCTGAAAACCGCGGCCTACGGTCTGCTGCGTTTCGCGCTGCCGCTGTTCCCGAATGCGTCCGCTGAGTTTGCCCCGATTGCCATGTGGCTCGGTGTGATCGGTATCTTCTACGGTGCCTGGATGGCCTTCACGCAGTACGACATCAAGCGTCTGATTGCCTACACCTCCGTTTCCCACATGGGCTTCGTGCTGATTGCCATCTACACCGGCAGCCAGCTGGCGTACCAGGGCGCGGTGATCCAGATGATTGCACACGGTCTGTCCGCTGCCGGCCTCTTCATCCTGTGTGGTCAGCTGTACGAACGTCTGCACACGCGTGACATGCGCATGATGGGCGGTCTGTGGAGCAAAATTAAATGGCTGCCAGCGCTCTCCATGTTCTTCGCGGTTGCCACCCTGGGGATGCCAGGCACCGGTAACTTCGTCGGCGAATTTATGATTCTGTTCGGCAGCTTCAAAGTGGTGCCGGTGATCACCGTGATCTCCACCTTTGGTCTGGTGTTCGCTTCCGTCTACTCGCTGGCGATGCTGCACCGCGCTTACTTCGGTAAAGCGAAGAGCGAAATTGCTGCACAAGAACTGCCGGGGATGTCGCTGCGTGAGCTGTTCATCATCCTGCTGCTGGTCGTACTGCTGGTGCTGCTGGGCTTCTTCCCGCAGCCGATTCTGGATACCTCGCACAGTGCGATGGGCAACATCCAGCAGTGGTTTGTTAATTCTGCTTCTACTACAAGGCCGTAAATCGCCATGACAATAACTCCACAACAACTGATTGCGCTGCTACCGCTGCTGATCGTCGGATTGACGGTGGTGGTTGTGATGCTCTCCATTGCGTGGCGACGCAATCACTTCCTGAATGCCACGCTGTCGGTCATCGGCCTGAACGCCGCGTTAGTCTCTCTCTGGTTTGTTGGCCAGGGCGGTGCGATGGACGTCACGCCGCTGATGCGCGTTGACGGCTATGCCATGCTCTACACCGGTCTGGTGCTGCTGGCGAGCCTGGCGACCTGTACCTTTGCGTACCCATGGCTCGAAGGCTACAACGACAACAAAGAAGAGTTTTATCTGCTGGTTCTGATTGCCGCGCTGGGCGGCATTCTGCTGGCGAATGCTAACCATCTGGCCGCGCTGTTCCTCGGTATTGAGCTGATCTCTCTGCCGCTGTTCGGTCTGATTGGTTACGCCTTCCGTCAAAAGCGCTCTCTGGAAGCAAGCATCAAGTACACCATCCTGTCTGCTGCTGCGTCCTCGTTCCTGCTGTTTGGTATTGCGCTGCTGTACGCACAGTCCGGTAACCTCTCTTTCATGGCGCTCGGCAAGAGCCTCGGCGACGGCATGCTCCACGAGCCGCTGCTGCTGGCGGGTCTGGGCATGATGATTGTAGGCCTTGGCTTTAAACTCTCACTGGTTCCGTTCCACCTGTGGACACCAGACGTATACCAGGGCGCGCCTGCGCCGGTGTCGACCTTCCTGGCGACAGCGAGCAAAATCGCTATCTTCGGTGTGGTCATGCGTCTGTTCCTGTACGCGCCGGTGGGTGACAGTGAAGCGGTTCGCGTGGTGCTGGGCATCATCGCGTTCGTCTCCATCATCTTTGGTAACCTGATGGCGCTGAGCCAGACCAACATCAAGCGTCTGCTGGGCTATTCATCCATCTCTCATCTGGGCTACCTGATGGTGGCGCTGATTGCGCTGCAGAGCGGTGAAATGTCGATGGAAGCCGTGGGCGTGTATCTGGCCGGTTACCTGTTCAGCAGCCTCGGCGCCTTCGGCGTGGTGAGCCTGATGTCCAGCCCATACCGTGGCCCGGATGCCGACTCACTGTTCTCTTACCGTGGTCTGTTCTGGCACCGTCCGATCCTGTCCGCGGTGATGACCGTGATGATGCTCTCTCTGGCGGGTATCCCGATGACGCTGGGCTTTATCGGTAAATTCTACGTGCTGGCCGTCGGTGTGCAGGCACACCTGTGGTGGCTGACTGCCGGTGTGGTTATCGGTTCCGCGATTGGTCTCTATTACTACCTGCGCGTTGCCGTGAGCCTCTACCTGAGCGCGCCTCAGCAGCTCAACCGCGATGCGCCATCTAACTGGCAGTACAGCGCCGGTGGTATCGTAGTGCTTATCTCAGCCCTGCTGGTGCTGATCTTCGGTATCTATCCGCAGCCGCTGATTGATATCGTGCAGCGAGCGATGCCGTTGATGTAAAAACAAAAAACCCGCCTCGGCGGGTTTTTTTTATGGTTTTCTCCCTCTCCCTGTGGGAGAGGGCCGGGGTGAGGGCACCAGCCCGCACCAGACCTAAGCCAGCTGCTTGCGGCTAATCAACGGCCCATCAATCTTCTTCATCGAGCGATCCAGCACCTCTTCAATCACCGACGACAGCTCGTTCAGCTCAAACTTCGCCACGTACCCGTCCGCCTTCACCTTGCGAATATGGTCTTCGTTGGCGTTGCCGGAAAGGGAAGAGTGGATCACCACCGGAATATCCTTCAGTACCGGGTCGGTTTTGATTTTGCGCGTCAGCGTAAAACCGTCCATCTCCGGCATTTCGAGGTCGGTCAGCACCAGGGCAATCTTATCGGTGAGCGGCACACCTTCGGCCTGCGCCTGAGCGGCCAGCAGGCTAATTTTTTCCCACGCATCTTTGCCGGTGATATGCAGCTGCGCCGGGATCTCCATCGCCTGCAAACCTTTCTCCAGCATCGAGCGCGCCACTTTGGAATCTTCCGCCACAATCGCCACAGAACCCGGCTTGATGTTGAATTTAGTGGTCTTCAGATTCGTGGCGTGCAGGTCGTGATTCGCCGGGGTGATGTCATACAGGATCTGCTCAACGTCCAGCACCATCGCCAGTTCGTTGGTATCGGCCTTCTCGTCCAGGCAGGCAATACTGGTGATGTAGCGCCCGCTGACGGCAGTTTCCGCCGCGTGCACCTGCTTCCAGTCCAGACGCATGATGTTCTCAACCGACTCCACGGCAAACGCCTGCACGCTGCGGGCATATTCGGTAATCAGCAGGATGTTCAGCCCGGTGGTGGGTTTACAGCCCGCCACGGCGGCCAGATCGATCACCGGGATCACCTGATCGCGAATATTCACCATCCCCATCAGCGGAGACTTCATGCCGGCAGGTTTCGTGAACTCCGGCATCGGTACAATTTCGCGCAGCTTGAAAACGTTAATACCAAACAGCTCGGATTTGTTGTCGTTCAGAGAGGTGCCAAGACGGAACAGCAACAGTTCAAAACGGTTCGACAGGGTCAGATTCGCCCTGTCATCAATATCTTTCTGGAAATTATCCATTGTACCCTCGAGAGAAATGCTGGCCTTTTAATCGTTATCGGCATCCTGAGGGAAAAATGAAGGGCTAAACGCTGACCTTAGCGAAATCTTCGGCCAGCTCACATTCCGGGAACAGCGCCCGACACTCTGCCAGCAGGCTTTCGCACCCCCGCGCGTCGTAACGCGAGCTGACATGGGTGATAATGAGCCTGCCGACAGCTGCGTCACGGGCAAGCAGCGCCGCCTGACGCGTTGAGCTATGGCCCCGACTGTTGGCTTTCTCTTCCATCGCCGTCTCCAGCGTGGCTTCATGCACCATCACGTCCACGCCCTGAGCAAGCTGAACGGCGGCAGGGCACGGTGCCGTGTCACCAAAAATGGCCAGTTTTTTGCCCGGCTGAGGTGCGGCGAGATAATCCTGGCCGTTGATGATGCGCCCGTCCTCCAGCGTAACGTGCTCTCCGTGCTTCAGGCGCTGGAACAGCGGTCCAGGCTTTACGCCATCGGCGATGAGCGCGGCGGCATCCAGCGCGCCGGGTTTGTCGTGTTCCTCAATGCGGTAGCCATAGCACTCCACCGGATGATTAAGCGGTCGGGCGGTGACCTGATAATCCCCATCGTCGAAAACCAGGCCTTCGGTAATCTCAACGACCTCAAGCGGATAGTCGGTCCAGGAGCCGCTGAGGCGTAGCGCGGTTTCAACAAATTCCCGGATCCCCACAGGCCCATAAATCGTCAGCGGGTTGGCATTACCGGCCATTGAGCGGCTGCAAAGCAAACCGGGAAGGCCAAAAAGATGGTCGCCATGCAGGTGAGTGATGAAAATTTTATCCAGCTTGCCGGGGTGATAAGCGGTATGTAAAAGCTGATGTTGTGTCCCTTCACCACAGTCAAACAGCCATAGCCCGCCACGGGTGGGATGTTTAAGATCCAGCAGTATCGCGGTCACATTTCGTGATCGGGTTGGCACGCCAGCAGACGTCCCCAGAAAAATCAGTTCCATAATGCAATCAGCCCTTTGCCGAACGGGGAGGGGTTTAGTATAACGTGATGAACCCCAGGAAGGAGAAAGAGATGATCCAGTGGCAAGATTTACACCATAGTGAGCTCACCGTTCAGTCGCTCTACGCGTTGCTCAGACTGCGCTGCGAAGTGTTTGTGGTTGAACAAACCTGTCCGTATCAGGATATCGACGGTGATGATCTCACAGGGGAAAACCGTCATATCCTCGGCTGGAAGGATAACGAGCTGGTGGCGTATGCGAGGATTCTGAAAAGCGAGGACGATTTTGAGCCCGTCGTGATAGGTCGCGTCATTGTCAGCAACAAAGCACGGGGCGAAAAACTCGGCTATCAGCTGATGGAAAAAACGCTGGATGCGTGCCGGGAACAGTGGCCGGACAAGGCGTTATACCTGGGCGCGCAGGCGCACCTGCAACCCTTCTACGGCCATTTTGGTTTTACGCCGGTTACCGACGTTTATGACGAAGATGGCATCCCGCACATCGGCATGGCACGGGAAGTGAAACAGGCGTAATGGCACGTCGTTGTCTATAGTTAGCGGACTGGTGTACTAACATGGAGAAAAATATGTCATTTCAATCCTGGGATACCCGTATCGACGACGACCTGGCTTTGCTGAGCGAAACGCTGGAAGAGGTGTTACGTTCCTCGGGCGACCCTGCCGATCAGAAATATATTGAGTTAAAAGCCCGTGCTGAACAGGCGCTGCATGAAGTGAAAAACCGCGTCAGCCATGCGTCTGATACTTACTACTACCGTGCCAAAAAAGCGGTTTATCGTGCCGATGACTATGTCCATGAAAAACCGTGGCAGGGCATTGGGGTGGGTGCTGCCGTAGGGCTGGTGCTGGGTCTGCTGCTGGCCCGTCGTTAAGCCGCTTAACCACTCCCTATACGTGGGTACTGCTATTTATGTTCAGTACCCCGTATAATATGCGGTTTTAACAGGGAGAGGTTCGCGTGAATTCGATTTTCCTTGCGCTGGAGCAACTGCAAACCCAGCTTTCGCAAGCGTTACCCGCCACACCCGGCCTGCGTCATTTCGACGTCTCTTTCCCGTTAAACGACGCCTTCGATCCTCTCGCCTGGCTTGGCGAGCAGCAGTGCTATCCGCAATTTTACTGGCAGCAGCGTAACGGTGATGAAGAGCTGGCTGCGCTGGGGGCGGTCACCCAATTTTCCTCTCTGGCGCTGGCCTCACAGTTTTTGCGTGCAGAACATGCGCCAAAAGAGACGCGCATCTGCGGCCTCAACGCATTCAGCCCGGAGCAGGGCAGTCTTTTTCTGCCGCGCCTGCTCTGGCGACGTACCGCTGGCAACGCCACCTTGCGCCTGCAGCTGTGGAGTGATCGCTCGCTTCAGGACGACGCGCGCACTGCCCTGGAATTACTCCAGCAACTCCGTCCAGCCAGAGCCATTCGTCCGCTGTCTGTCCAGGTTGAGCGCGAAACGCACCTGCCGCAAAAACCGGAATGGTTGACCCTGATCGGCAAGGCGACGGAGACTATCGCGCGCGGCGATTTCGAAAAGGTCGTGCTTGCCCGGGCCACCGATCTGCTGTTTAAACAGCGGGTTAATCCTGTCGCACTGATGGCCGCCAGCCGCGCCCTGAATCTCAACTGCTATCATTTCTGCATGGTATTCGACGCCCGCAACGCGTTCCTCGGCTCCACGCCCGAGCGCCTCTGGCGGCGACGTGGCAAGCTGCTGCGCACCGAAGCGCTGGCGGGCACCGTCGCCAGCCATACGGATGATAAACAGGCGCAGCGCCTGGGCGAGTGGTTGCTGAATGATGATAAAAACCAGCGTGAAAATATGCTGGTCGTGGAAGATATCTGCCAGCGTCTTCAGCACCATACGCAGACGCTTGAGGTATTGCCTGCTCAGGTCGTCCGGCTGCGTAAAGTCCAGCATTTACGACGCTGTATCTGGACGGAGCTAAAACAGGCCGATGACGAATTGTGTCTGCATGTGCTCCAGCCGACAGCCGCCGTTGCCGGGCTTCCGCGACAGCCCGCGCGTGCGTTTATCCACAACGTTGAGCCTTTCAACCGCGAATGGTACGCCGGTTCGGCCGGGTATTTATCGCCCGATCAAAGCGAGTTCTGTGTGGCGTTGCGCTCGGCGCGCGTCCAGGATGACGCCCTGCGGCTCTACGCCGGGGCGGGCATCGTCAGCGGATCTGACCCGGAGCAGGAGTGGCAGGAGATCGAAAACAAAGCCGCTGGCTTGCGCTCTCTGCTCCTTAGGGATTAATACTGATTCGCGCAATCCCGATTCATATCAAAATTCCAATTTTTTCTATTATTTATACTGTGTCGCATTCTTGATACCGGACAATCTCATGTCAGTAAGTTCTTTTAACCGACGCTGGGCGGCGGTGATCCTTGAAGCCCTGACGCGCCATGGCGTCAGGCACGTGTGTATTGCACCGGGTTCTCGCTCAACGCCGCTGACGCTGGCGGCCGCCGAAAATCGGGCGTTGATTCATCACACCCATTTTGATGAGCGTGGCCTTGGGCATCTGGCGCTTGGGCTGGCAAAGGTCAGCAAAGAACCTGTGGCGGTGATTGTCACCTCCGGTACCGCCGTGGCGAACCTCTACCCGGCCCTGATTGAAGCGGGGCTAACCGGTGAAAAGCTGATCCTGCTGACGGCCGACCGTCCTCCTGAGCTTATCGACTGCGGAGCGAATCAGGCCATTCGTCAGCCGGGACTCTTTTCCTCGCATCCTTCGCAGACGGTTTCGCTGCCGCGTCCTACCCAGGATATTCCGGCAAGCTGGCTGGTCTCCACGGTCGATCACGCCATGGAGACATTGCGCAGCGGGGCGTTGCACATTAACTGTCCATTTGCCGAGCCGCTGTATGGCGAACTGGACGATACCGGCCTTGACTGGCAGCGCTCCCTCGGTAACTGGTGGCAGAGTGAAAAACCGTGGCTGCGCGGGCAAACGCATCTTGAGAGCGCGAAACAGCGCGACTGGTTCTTCTGGCGCCAAAAACGCGGCGTGGTAATTGCCGGGCGCATGAGCGCCGCCGAAGGCCGGCGGGTCGCCGAATGGGCGCAAACCCTCGGCTGGCCGCTGATTGGCGACGTGCTTTCCCAGACCGGTCAGCCGCTGCCGTGCGCCGATCTCTGGCTCGGGAATGCGAAGGCGGTCACTGAGCTTTCACAGGCGCAGATTGTGGTCCAGATCGGCGCCAGCCTGACCGGGAAACGCCTGCTGCAGTGGCAGGCGACCTGCACGCCGGAAGAGTACTGGCTGGTCGACCCGCTGGAAGGGCGGCTTGACCCGGCGCACCATCGCGGCCGCCGTCTGGTGAGCAACATTGAGAACTGGCTGGAACTGCATCCGGCGGAAAAACGTCAACCCTGGGCGGTGGCAATCCCCGAATTGTCTCGTCAGGCGTGGGAAATCACCAAAGCGCACTGTGAGACATTCAGCGAAGCCGGTCTGGCGCACCGTATTCGTCAGTATCTGCCTGAACAGGGCCAGCTGTTTGTCGGTAACAGCCTGGTGGTGCGTCTGATTGACGCCTTTTCGAAGCTGCCTGCGGGCTACCCGGTTTACAGCAACCGCGGCGCCAGCGGCATCGATGGGCTGATCTCGACGGCGGCGGGCGTGCAGCGCGCCAGCGCGAAATCGACGCTGGCGATCGTGGGCGATCTCTCCGCGCTCTACGATCTCAACGCGCTGGCGCTGCTGCGTCAGGCTTCCGCACCGTTTGTGCTGATCGTCGTGAACAACAACGGCGGGCAGATTTTCTCTCTGTTGCCAACGCCCCAGAGCGAGCGTGAGCGTTTCTATCTGATGCCGCAGAACGTGCAGTTTGAACATGCTGCGGCAATGTTCAGCCTGAAATATCACCGCCCGGAGAGCTGGGAACAGCTGGAAGCCGCGCTAAGCAGCGCCTGGAAGCAACCGGGCGCGACGCTGATCGAGCTGGTCGTGAACGATGCCGACGGTGCGCAGAGCCTGCAAAGCCTGCTGGCACAGGTGAGCCAGCTGTGATCCTCGCAGGCGTGCAGCAGACCGGAGAACCAGGCTATCCCTGGCTGGTCTTTTTGCACGGTTTTTCCGGAGACTGCCGCGAGTGGCAGGTTGTCGGGGAGACGCTGAGCGAGTATCCCCGGCTCTATCTTGACCTGCCGGGGCACGGTGAATCCCGGAATATTACCGTGACGGGGTTCGAGGAGATGAGTACGTTACTTACCCGAACTCTGATTAGTTACAACATACTTAACTACTGGATGGTGGGGTACTCCCTCGGCGGCCGCATTGCGATGTTTCACGCCTGCCAGCAGCCGAAGGGGCTGTTGGGCGTGATGGTTGAGGGCGGACATCCGGGCCTGCAGAACGCCGACGATCGCCATGCGCGGCGGGTATCCGACCACCGCTGGGCGACACGTTTTCGCACCGAACCGTTGGATAAGGTCTTTGCTGACTGGTACCAGCAGCCGGTGTTTGCCTCTCTCCCGGACGCTGAGCGGAAGGCGCTTATTACCCTGCGCAGCCAAAACAACGGCATAACGCTGGCGAAAATGCTTGAAGCGACCTCGCTGGCTGGGCAGCCGGATTTACGTCCCGCGCTCAGCACCCGCCATTTCTCTTTTGATTACCTCTATGGCGAACGTGATAAAAAGTTCGCGGCCCTTGCCGCCGAACTGCACGCTGTTAGCCATGCAATTCCAAACGCCGGACACAACGCCCACCGGGAAAACCCCGCTGCGGTCGCCGCGAGTCTGGCTCAGATACTGCGTCTTCGAACAAAGGACACTCTATGATCTATCCTGATGAAAACATGCTTTACGCGCCGGTCGAATGGCAAGACTGCTCCGAAGGCTACACCGACATTCGTTACCACAAATCCGCTGACGGCATCGCCAAAATCACCATCAACCGTCCGCAGGTGCGTAACGCCTTCCGTCCGCTGACCGTCAAGGAGATGATCCAGGCCCTGGCGGATGCTCGCTATGACGATAACATCGGCGTGATTGTCCTGACCGGCGAAGGTGAGAAAGCCTTCTGCTCCGGTGGCGATCAGAAAGTGCGCGGTGACTACGGCGGATACCAGGACGATGCGGGTACGCATCACCTGAACGTGCTCGATTTCCAGCGCCAGATCCGCACCTGCCCGAAACCGGTGGTGGCGATGGTGGCGGGTTACTCCATCGGCGGTGGTCATGTGTTGCACATGATGTGTGACCTGACCATTGCCGCCGAGAACGCCATCTTCGGCCAGACCGGTCCGAAAGTGGGCTCTTTCGACGGCGGCTGGGGCGCTTCCTACATGGCGCGCATCGTCGGGCAGAAAAAAGCGCGTGAAATCTGGTTCCTGTGCCGTCAGTACAACGCCCAGGAAGCGCTGGATATGGGCCTGGTGAATACCGTGGTACCGATTGCCGATCTCGAAAAAGAGACCGTCCGCTGGTGCCGTGAAATGCTGCAAAACAGCCCAATGGCGCTGCGCTGCCTGAAGGCGGCACTCAACGCTGACTGTGACGGTCAGGCGGGCCTGCAGGAGCTGGCGGGCAACGCCACCATGCTGTTCTACATGACCGAAGAGGGTCAGGAAGGACGCAACGCGTTTAACGAAAAACGCCAGCCTGATTTCAGCAAATACAAACGGAACCCGTAATGCGTCGCGCGCAGGTTTACCGCTGGCAGATACCGATGGACGCGGGCGTGGTGCTGCGTGAACGGCGGTTAAAAACCCGTGATGGCTTCTTTGTGTATCTTCAGCAGGGTGAGCGAGAAGGCTGGGGCGAGATTTCGCCGCTGCCGGGCTTTAGCCTGGAATCGCTCGATGATGCACAGGCTGCGCTGCTGGCGTGGGCAGGTGCGTGGCGTGAGGGCGCGAACCCGGCGTTGCCGGACGTGCCTTCTGCGGCCTTTGGTATCAGCTGTGCGCTGGCAGAACTGGAGGGCAGCCTGCCGGAAGAGGGCAATTACCGCGCGGCACCGCTGTGCACGGGCGACCCGGACGAGCTCTTTGCGTTGCTCTCCACCATGCCGGGCGAGAAAGTGGCGAAAATTAAGGTCGGTCTCTACGAAGCGGTGCGCGACGGAATGGTCGCCAACCTGCTGCTGGAAGCGATTCCCGATTTGCACCTGCGTCTTGACGCAAACCGCGCCTGGACGCCGCTTAAGGCGCAGCAGTTTGCGAAATACGTCAACCTGGCGTACCGCAGCCGCATCGCCTTCCTGGAAGAGCCGTGCAAAACCCGCGACGATTCGCGCGCGTTTGCTCGTGAAACGGGGATTGCTATCGCCTGGGATGAAAGCCTGCGCGAAGACGATTTTGAATTTATTGCCGAGCCGGGCGTCAGCGCAGTGGTGATTAAACCGACGTTAACCGGCAGCCTGGCGAAGGTCCGCGAGCAGGTTGCCGCGGCGCATGCGCTGGGTCTGACGGCGGTGATCAGTTCGTCGATTGAGTCCAGCCTTGGGCTGACCCAACTGGCACGTATTGCCGCCTGGTTAACGCCTGACGCTGTCCCCGGCCTCGATACGCTGAACCTGATGCAGGCTCAGCTTCTCCGCCAGTGGCCGGACAGCGCGCTGCCGTGCCTCAGCGTTGAGGCGCTGGAGCCGCTGCTATGAGTTTTACCGACTGGCCATGGCGGCACTGGTGTGCGCAGTTTGCCGACAAACCTGCTCTCAGGCTGAACGACGACGCGCTGAGCTGGCAACAGCTGTGCACGCGTATCGATCGTCTTGCCGCGGGCTTTCATCAGCAGGGGGTGGAGGAGGGTGACGGTGTTCTGCTGCTGGCCTATAACCACCCGCAAACGCTGATGGCATGGCTGGCGCTGCTCCAGTGCGGCGCGCGTATTCTTCCAGTGAATCCACAGCTGCCGCGTCCGCTGCTGGACGTGCTGCTCCCCCAGATGACCCTGCGCTTTGCGCTGGTGCTGGACGGCAGCTACGACGCTCTTCCTGCCCTGAGCATGCGTGAGCCAGCCGACGCGTACCGCGTTGCATGGCAACCGGCGCGGCTGGCCTCGATGACGCTCACCTCCGGCTCGACCGGGCTACCGAAGGCGGCGGTGCATACCTGTGCCGCCCACCTTGCCAGCGCACGCGGCGTGTTGTCGCTGATGCCCTATGGGGACAACGACGACTGGCTCCTTTCGCTGCCGCTGTTTCACGTTTCCGGTCAGGGAATTTTATGGCGCTGGCTGGTGGCCGGGGCACGCTTAACGGTGCGCGAGAAACAACCTCTGGAACAGGCGTTACGCGGCTGCACCCACGCCTCGCTGGTGCCGACCCAGCTCTGGCGTCTGCTTAATCGTCACAAGCCTGTTGCACTGAAAGCGGTGCTGTTGGGCGGGGCTGCAATCCCCGTTGATTTAACACAGCAGGCGCGCGAACAGGGTATTCACTCCTTCTGCGGTTACGGCCTGACCGAGTTTGCCTCTACCGTCTGTGCGAAAGAGGCAGACGGCGAGCAGGACGTAGGGTATGCGCTGCCGGGCAGAGAGGTGCAGGTCGTTGACGGTGAAGTCTGGATCAGGGCGGAAAGTATGGCTTCCGGCTACTGGCGGGACGGTGCGCTGATGCCGTTGACCAATGCGCAGGGATGGTTCGCCACCCGCGACCGTGGGGAATGGCATAACGGGCGACTGACGATTTTAGGCCGCATAGACAATCTCTTTTTCAGCGGAGGAGAGGGGATCCAACCGGAATCGCTGGAACGTGTTATCGCCGCACACCCGCAGATTAACCAGGTGTTTATCGTCCCGCTGGACGATGCCGAGTTTGGACAACGTCCGGTGGCGGTGGTGGAGTGCGAGCCGGGAACGGATATCGCGCAATTTCCTGACTGGATCCAGGGCAGACTGGCGCGCTTTGAGCAGCCGGTCCACTGGCTGGTACTGCCGGCTGAGCTAAAAAATGGCGGGATTAAGATCTCCCGCCAGGCGTTAAAACAGTGGGTGAATGCCCAGCTGTCGGCGTAATTATCCGATATCCGGCTCCGGTTTGCGCTGGCGACGGCGCAGCAGGCGTAATACCGGCGGCACCACAATCACCATGATTGCCAGCGCTAACAGGACCTTCGCGACGCTGCTGTCCCACAGGATCGACATATTGCCGTTACTGATGGACAGCGCGCGGCGCAGGTTCTGCTCCAGCATCTCGCCAAGCACGAACCCCAGAATCAGCGGTGACATCGGGAAGTGCATCTTACGGAGTATGTATCCCAGCACGCCCAGGACCACCATCAGCACCAGGTCAAACGTGGTGCTGTGCACCGCGTACACCCCTACAGCAGAGACGGCGGCAATCGCCGGGACCAGGAACCACAGGGGAATGGTCAACATGCGGGTGAACAGCCCAATCAGCGGGATATTCATCACCAGCAGCATCACGTTAGCGATCAGCAGGGCGGCAATCAGCCCCCAGACAATATCCGGCTGCTCGGTAAACATTGCCGGTCCCGGCGTGATGTTGTAGAGCGTCAGGGCGCCCATCATCACCGCCGTGGTGCCGGAGCCCGGTACGCCAAGGGTCAGCATCGGGATAAACGAGCCACAGGCCGAGGCGTTATTGGCCGCCTCAGGCGCCGCCACGCCGCGAATATCGCCTTTACCAAAGCTGTCGCTGTTGCCGCTGAGCTTTTTCTCGGTCATGTAGGTAATGGCGCTGGCGATGGTGGCCCCGGCGCCCGGCAGGATGCCGACAAAGAAGCCAATTACCGATGAGCGCAGCGTGGTGCCGATGCACTGCGCGCCCTCTTTAGCGCTAAAGAGCATCCGGCCGGTTTTGCGCACCAGCGTCTGCCCGCTGCTGGTATGTTCCAGCATCAGTAAGATTTCAGAGACAGAGAACAGACCAATCACGACCACGATAAACTGCACGCCGTCGGACAGGTGAACGCTGTCGAAGGTAAAGCGATAGACCCCGGTGTTGGCATCCACGCCGACGGTGGCTAACCCTAAGCCAATCAGCGCGGACAAAAACGACTTGAGCGGATTTTGCGCCATCATGCTGCCGAGACAGGCAATGGCAAACACCATCAGGGCAAAATATTCTGCCGGACCAAACGCCAGCGACCACTGGGCCAGCGCAGGCGCAAACAGAATGATGCCGCCAATGGCAACCAGCGAGCCAAAGAACGAACTGACCGCTGAAATGGAGAGCGCCACGCCCCCGCGACCCTGTCGCGCCATCGGATAGCCATCCAGCGCGGTCATGATCGCCGCCGCATCTCCCGGCACGTTAAGCAGGATCGACGAGATGCGCCCGCCATATTCACAGCCGATATAGACCGTTGCCAGCAGGATCAGCGCCGATTCCGCAGGCAGATGCAGGGCAAAGGCCAGCGGAAGTAAAATTGCTACCCCGTTGATCGGCCCAAGACCCGGCAGCAGGCCGACAATCGTGCCCACGAAACAGCCGATCAGGGCGATCACCAGGTTTTCCGGGGTCATCGCCACGGCGAACCCCTGTGAGAGGTAAATCCAGGTATCCATAGCGTGCTCCGTTAATTAAGCCAGGCGCCGAGCGGTAACGTCACGTCCAGCAGGCGGTCAAAGGCGTACCACAGTAAAATCCCCATCACCACGCCTGAGATCCCTGCCGCAGGCAGGGTGGCGTTAAATAGCATGCCGATCACCATCGTCAGGATGGCGGTCGCCACCGGGAAGCCGAGCCATTCAAAGCCCCAGGCGTACATCAGCAGGACAATGACCATCACCAGCAGACGCTGCAGAATGCGACGCGGTGGCCACTCGACGGTGTCCGGGTGGCGCAACAGCAGCGCCACCGAGCAGAGCAGCATCAGGCCGACGATGCCCATCGGGAAGGGGCGTGGCCCTACGGGTTCATAGCTGTATTCGCTGTGGATCTGCCAGGCGACAAACATCCCGCCAACGCAGAGCAGCAGCCATATCCCGGCAAAAATACGATCGCTCATAGCGCCTCCGGTTATTTCGCCAGACCAAAGGCTTTCGCCTGCTCGCGGTAGTCATTTACCTGTTTTTTGACGTACTCATCCAGTGGCTTACCGGTCAGGTTAAATTCAAACAGCCCGCGCAAATCGCGCTGTTTCTTAAACTCTTCGGTCTGCTGGAGTGTGTTGAACGCGTCGACCCACCATTGGTACTCGGCATCGGTCACTTTTGGCCCGACGAAGAACCCGCGGATGATCGGCCAGACCAGGTTGTAACCCTGCTCTTTGGCGGTCGGCACGTTAGCCAGCTGTCCCGGCAGACGGTTTTCCGAGAAGACCGCCAGCACGCGGATTTTGTCCCCGTTCAGGTAGGGCACCATCTCGCTGAGATCGCCGGAAACGGCCTGAACGTGGTTGCCCATCAGTGCCGTAACCGGCTCGCCGCCGCCTTCAAAGGCCACGTAGCGCATTTTGTGTGGGTCAACCTTCGCCTGTTGCGCGAGAAGGGCGGCTTTCATCCAGTCCTGGCTACCGATCGACGCGCCTGCGCCAATCACCACGCTGTTCGGATCTTTTTCCATGGCGGTGAGCAGGTCTTTCAGGGACTTCCACGGTGAGTCGGCACGCACGGCAATCATCCCGTAGTCGGTACCGACGGTCGCCAGCCAGCGCACGTCATCCACGCCATACCGGCCAAACTTGCCCTGAGACAGGTTCAGCAGTGAACCACCGGAGAAGGCCACCACCGTCCCCGCTTCCGCAGGTCGTTGTGCGACGATGGCGTTATAGGCCACCGCGCCCACGCCGCCGGGCATGTAGGTCACGCGCATCGGTTTCTCGATGGCCTTCGTCTCCAGCATGCTGACCTGAATCAATTTGCAGGTGAGATCGAAACCGCCACCCGGTTTGGCCGGGGCGATACATTCGGTACGGGACGGGGCGTCCTGCGCCTGAACGACAGAGGTACTCAACAGGAATGCGCTTGCAGCAAGGGTAGAAAGTAAGTGTTTTTTCATCGTTTATCCTCACGCCGGGGTACGGGTATGGGTCTTTTTTCTGATTATGTGAACCGCCTTGTAGCGGTTCCGTTGCGTGATTGTTAAAACAATAACCTTTCATTTCCCTTTCAATGGGGAACCAACTTTACAGGATGTGACATGCGTCTCTTACTCGCAGAAGATAATCGTGAGCTGGCTCACTGGCTGGAGAAAGCGCTGGTGCAGGAGGGCTTCGCCGTGGATTGCGTGTCTGACGGGCGTGCCGCCGACCATCTGCTGCAGGGGGAACATTACGCGGTTGCTATTCTGGACATCGGCATGCCCGGTTTTGATGGCCTGGAAGTGGTCCATCGCCTCAGAAAACGGGGGCAGACGCTGCCCGTCCTGTTCCTGACTGCGCGCAGCAACGTGGCGGACCGGGTAAAGGGCCTGAACGCCGGGGCGGATGATTATCTGCCAAAACCGTTTGAGCTGGAGGAGCTTGACGCCCGGCTGCGTGCCCTGTTGCGAAGAAGCGAGGGGCGCACGCAGGAACGTCAGCGTCTTGGGGAGCTGGAGTATGACGACGAGGGCTTTTTCCTGCTCCGCGATGAACCGCTTTCCCTGACGCCGCGCGAGCTCTCTCTGCTGAAAGTGCTGATGCACCGCCGCACACGTCCGGTTTCGCGGCAGCAGCTTTTTGACCAGGTGTTCAGCCTGAACGACGACGTCAGCCCTGAAAGTATCGATCTTTATATTCACCGCCTGCGAAAGAAGCTCACCGGCAGCGGCGTGCGGATCACCACGTTACGGGGGCTGGGATACGTGCTGGAGTGCGGCGATGAGAGGGTTTAAGCCGCAGTCGCTCTACCTGCAACTGCTGCTTTTTCTTGGCCTGCCGCTACTGTTGCTGTGGGGATTGTCAGCCTTTAACAGCTACGTCAGCGCGTTGCAGGCGGCCACGCAGGCTTACGACCGCACGCTGTTATCCTCTGCCCGCACCATCTCGGAACGACTGGAGGTGCGCGACGGCAAGCTGGCGGTGGACGTGCCCTGGGTGGTGCTTGATAGCTTTGAGCTCAACATGAACGACCGGCTCTATTACAAGGTGGTCGACCCCGACGGGCGGGTGATCTCCGGCTATGACGATCTGCCGAAGATGCCGCCTGCAACGTCGCGTACCACGCTCTACCCCGCGCTGGCGTGGTTTTACCATACCGAATATCGCGGGCAGGCGATTCGGGTGGCGCGTCTGCTGCAGCCCGTGAATCAAGATTCTATTTTTGGCATGGCGGAAATTTACGTTGCGGAGACGCTCCAGTCACGCCGCTATCTCGCCAGCCAGTTGCTCTTTTCATCCTGGGTTTCGCAGGGGCTGCTGGTGCTGCTGACGCTGGTGCTAACCGCCTGGATGCTGCGCCGCGTGTTGCGCCCGATGCGCCAGCTCTCCTCGCTGATGGTGCGGCGCGAGCCGGGCCTGCTGGCACCGCTGCCGGAGCTGCTGCCCTGGTCCGAGACCCGGCTGCTGATTGTGGCTTTTAACCGCTATATCGACCGTCTGCGCGGCGTGCTTTCGCGTCAGGAACGTTTCAACGCGGATGCATCGCACCAGCTCAAAACGCCACTGGCGGTACTTAAAACACAGGTGTCTGTCGCGCTTACTCGCCAGGATCCCGCTTTGTGGCAGGAGAGTCTGCGGGCAATGAACGCCACGCTGGATGAGACTATCGTACTCACCGAGCGGCTGTTGCAGCTTTCGGCGGTGAAGGGGAGAGAGCAGGGCGATCGTCAGTTCTCGCCTGTGGATCTGGTTCAGGTGGTGCAGAACTGCTGCTTCTCCCGACTGGCGCAGGCGCGGAGCAAAGGGATCGATCTGGGTTACGACGGTGTGGAGCAGCCGGTCATGATCGAAGGCGATGACGTCCTGCTGGGCGAACTGTGCGCTAACCTGCTGGAGAACGCGATTAAATATACCCCAGCAGGCGGGACCGTGACCGTTTTCCTGCGCGCGGAGGCCGGTGCCGTTGAGCTGCGCGTTGAAGACAGCGGCCCCGGCATTGAAGAGGATCAGATCCACCAGGCAATGCTCCCTTTCCACCGCCTGGACAACGTCGGGGACGCTGCCGGTTCCGGGATCGGGCTGGCACTGGCGGGTGACATTGCCCGGCTGCACCGCAGCCATTTGCAACTCAACCGCAGTGAATCCCTGGGTGGCCTGTGTGTCAAAATGCGCTTTCTGTTGCTTGCATAAAAAAGCCGCAAGTTTCAAATCGTTACAATCTTCCCCCCCGCCGCACGCAGAGTGCTTGATCCCCGGGAGACTCAGGTTAAAATCTCGCGGTTTTGGGACTTCTCTATAAAATTGCGCGGGATCATGACAATGAAAAAAGTGGCATTACTGGGCTTCGGCCTGATGGTTGTATCTGCGGCGGCTAACGCCATCAGCTTCAACGGCTCGGCGGGTCAGGACTATACCCACCTGGGCTTTGGCCTGGGAACAGAGACTTCCGGTCTGGCGATGACCGGTGGCTGGACGCATAACGATGACGACGGCGATGCGGCAAGTCTCGGTCTGGGTCTGAACATTCCTCTTGGTCCATTCCTGGCGACCGTCGGCGGTAAAGGTATCTATACCAACCCGAACGACGGTGACGAAGGGTATGCGGCAGCGGTGGGTGGCGGCCTGCAGTGGAAAATTGGCGACAGCTTCGGTCTGTTTGGCGAGTATTACTACTCTCCGGACTCGCTCTCCAGCGGTATCGACAGCTATGAAGAAGCCAACGCCGGCGCGCGCTGGACCATCATGCGTCCGATTACCATCGAAGCGGGCTATCGCTACCTGAACCTGGCGGGCAAAGACGGCAACCGCGACAACGCGCTGGCCGACGGTCCCTACGTGGGCGTAAGCGCAGGCTTCTAATCCTGTCGGCGCGGCGTTCCGTCGCGCCAGTTTCTCTCTTCTCCCTCCCGCGATTGCGCTATAGTGTTTTCACCAAATAAGCGGGAGAACACAATGATTAACGTGGAGATGTTATCCACCGGCGACGAAGTGCTGCATGGACAAATTATTGATACCAATGCTGCCTGGCTTGCCGATCTTTTCTTTGAGCAAGGATTACCGTTAACGCGTCGCAATACGGTAGGCGACAATCTTGAGTCGCTGGTCAGCATTCTGCGTGAGCGGAGCGAACACTGCGATGTGCTGATCGTGAATGGCGGACTCGGTCCTACCAGTGACGATCTCAGCGCGCTGGCCGCCGCAACCGCAAAAGGTGAAGGGCTGGTGCTGCATGAGGCATGGCTTTCACAGATGGAACGCTTTTTCTCCGAACGTGGCCGCGTTATGGCCCCCAGCAACCGCAAGCAGGCTGAAATCCCCGCCAGTGCTGAGCTGGTTGATAACCCGGTCGGCACCGCGTGCGGGTTTGCCCTGCAGCTGAACCGTTGCCTGATGTTCTTCACGCCCGGCGTACCTTCCGAATTTAAAGTGATGGTTGAGCAGCAGATCCTGCCGCGCCTTCGCGACCGTTTTACCCTGCCTGAACCTCCGCTGTGCCTGCGACTGACCACGTTTGGCCGTTCTGAAAGCGATCTGGCCCAGAGTCTTGACCACCTGCAATTGCCGCCGGGCGTGTCCATGGGCTATCGCTCCTCTATGCCGATCATTGAGCTCAAGCTGACAGGACCGGCGACGCAGAAAGCGGCGATGCTGGCCCTGTGGCCCGAAGTGCAGCGCGTGGCGGGCGAGAGCCTGATCTTTGAAGGGACGGAGGGGTTGCCTGCGCAGATTGCGAAGCACCTGCAGGATCGTCAGCTGAGCGTGACCTTAAGCGAGCAGTTCACCGGTGGCCTGCTGGCGCTGCAATTGTCGCGCGCCAGCGCGCCGCTGCTGGCCAGCGAAGTGGTGCCGTTCCAGCAGGAGACCCTGGCGCAAACCGCCCGCTGGGCCTCGGAGCGACGGGTTAAACATTTTGCCGGTCTGGCGCTGTTCGTGGGTGGGCTGGATGAGGAACACCTTAACGTCGCGCTGGCGACGCCGGAGGGGACCTGGGCTCTGAGGGTTAAAATGAGCATCACTCGCCACAGTCTGGCGGTGCGTCAGGAAGTCTGCGCCATGATGGCGCTGAATATGCTGCGCCGCTGGCTCAATGGCAAAGAGGTCGCCAGCGAGCACGGCTGGATTAACGTTGTTGAGTCGCTGTTCGTCGAGTAATGTTTGTGCCGGGGCGTTCGCCCCGGCCATGTTCAGCCCAGCGCGTTCGCCAACAGGGTAATCGGATGCTCACAGCGCTTGCTGGTGGACATCTCAATCTGCCATTTACAGGTTTCGCAGTCGGTCACCACGATATCTGCGCCGCTCTCTTCGATCTGTCGGAACAGCGGGGCGCCAATCGCCTGGGAGGTTGCGTAGTTTTCGCGCTTAAAGCCGTAGGTTCCCGCAATCCCGCAGCAGCGCGAATCCAGCACCGTCAGCTCAAGTCCGGGAATTAACCGCAGCAGCTCAAGCGTATAGAGCGACCAGCCCATTTTCTCCATATGACACGGGGTGTGATACACCACTTTCAGGGGCAATTTCCCCAGCGGCAACGTCTGCCCGCTATCGAGCTTGCGCCACAGGAAGCGTGTCGCCAGCTCGATGTGCTCGCGCAGGCCGGTATTATCCACGTCCAGAAGATGCGGGTACTCATCGCGCAGGGTGAAGGTACAGGTGGACGAGGTCGCCAGCACCGGAATACCTTTATCGACAATCGCTTCGCGCAGTGACGTGACATTGCTCTGAGCCTGCCTGCGCGCTTTATCGGTAAACCCGTTGGCGATCAGCGGTACGCCGCAGCACTTCTCTTTGTTCAGTAGCTGAACGCCCGTTCCCATGGCGTTCATCACCTTCAGCAGATCTTTGCCCAGCTGCGGGTGGTTGTAATTCACATAGCAGCCGTGGAAAAAGGCCACCTGGTCGGCGTACTGCGCCTGCTCCGCCGCGACGGATTTGTACCAGCGGCGGAAGGTGCCGTGAGAATATTTCGGCAGGCTGCGGTGATGGTCTATCTTCAGCGTCGCATCCAGCAGCTGGCGCACCGGCTTGAGCGAGGTCGCGGCATTCACCAGCGGTGCAAACGGCGTCGAGACGCTGCCCATCAGATCGGTATGGCTCAGAATTGCGTCACGCAGCGTCGGCTTTTGCGTGCTGTAGCGCGCCCGGGCGCGCTGGATGATATCGCCGATTTTCACATCCGACGGGCAGGCGACTTCACAGCGTTTGCAGTTGATACAGTATTTCAGCGCCTCGTCGTACAGCTTACCGTCCTTCAGACGCAGACGCTCGCCGTCAGGCCCGGCCTGTTTCGGTCCGGGATAGCGCGGGTTCACGCCGCTGACCGGGCAGACGGTCGTGCAGACCGTGCATTTAATGCAGCTTTCAAAACGGGTATCGTTCATTGTTCCGCCTCCGCGCGCTGGCTAATCTGCTCTGCCACATACAGCGCCGTGACGGCGCAGACCCCGCCACCGCACCCCTGAGTTATGGGATCGTATCCGCCCAACAGCGAGCCAATGGCAAAGAGATTCCTGACGGGCTTACCGGACAGTTGCGGGTGCAGCTGGTTATCAACCATCACGCCGAACTGTTGCCAGGGCTGCGGCGAGAAGAAATCACTCTGATACCAGTCCGTGCGGGAGGCGCCTTGCCGGACATCAAGCCCCATAATGGCTTCCCGGATGCCCTCCCGGCTGCTCAGCAGCCCGTTGCTGAAGAAACTGCCGCTTGCCAGCACCGTATAGCGGGCGCGAAGCGGAATATCACCGTGGTTGCGGGTCCAGATTTCGCTCACCGCGCCGTCCCTCAGGGTGATTTTTTTCACCTCGTCACCCGCCATCCACACGCCGCCCTGCGCCACAAACTGGCGCTGGAGCTGGGTATGCAGGCGAATGCCGGGCACGGAAGGGGGAAGCGTTGGCAGCAGGCCGAGCGAGCAGGGCAGACGGTCCGACAGCCAGCGCCACAGGCGGTTATCGCTGAGTCCAAAGCAGGCAGGCATCAACAGCGTATCGCAGGTTTCACCGAGCGGTCTGAGCGCCTCATACAGCAGCGGCCATCTGTCTTCGTTATCCAGAAAGCGGGCGATATTCACCGCGCGAAACTCGCTCGGGTTTTCGCGCAGGACATCCAGTTCAGGCAGTTCTATCTCTGCCGTCTCGGCGTTCACGCCCTGGCGACACAGTGACGCCGCCGCAAGATGGGGCTGAAAATCCAGAAAGCCGCTAATACCCACGACCCGTACCCGTCCTGTGCTCACAGGGGCAACGGGTACCTCCTCCGGGCTGAGCCACGCGGAACGCAGGGTGCCAAGCGGCGTGATGCGTTGATGATTTTGCCTGGCGCTCCCCTTCAGACGCGCACCGCAGTCAGCCAGCAGCGCTTCGGTTTCCAGCGCAAAGCGGTCAATATGCTGCGCGCCAACCCGATGATACGGGTGCTCCGGCGGCAGTTTGTCGCGGTACGTGTCGTCCACCAGATCCAGCGATCCCGACGAGAAGTGCAGGGCACTCTGGCCCCGGGTGATAATGGCGCAGCGCAGCCCCTGCTTCGTGAGCTTGATGCCACAGAGCAAGCCCGCCAGCCCGCCGCCGACAATCACGGTATCAAATTTCATCGTGTTGCTCCTTCTCAAGACCGCAAAGCCCCTGGTAGACCCAGCGGGTAAACTCGCTCTCACGCAGGGCATCGCCCCAGGCGACAGGCTGAATGCCTTTCCAGCGCTCGTTTAAAAAGGCGCTGAGCTGATCGAGCGACTGGGTGGCAGTCGTGGTATGAAAACGCTGCAGCAGACCCGCCGCACGGCAGGCGCACAGTTCACCCTGGCAGGTTCCCATGCCGACGCGGGTGCGACGGCGGAGATCGAGCAGGCTCTTGACCGTCAGGTTCTCCACCGCGTATTGCACCTCGCCCGCGGTGACGGCTTCGCACTCGCACACCAGGCTGCGGCTCAGCCGACCTTCGCCGAGCCAGACCGGCGTTCTGTCCCCGTGGCGGTAAATCGCGGAACCGCGCAGCGGGGCGGGCAGGGAGATGATTTTTTGCAACGTTTTTTCGGTGGACTGACGCGATCCTGGCAGCGGTTGTTCTGCCGTCACGCACGGCTCGGTATTCCCCAGCTTGCGGCAGACTGCATCGGTGGCCCATTCGGCCATCAGGCGGTAGGTCATTAGTTTGCCGCCTGTAATGGTGATAAATCCGTCCATGCCGTCGCGTTCGGCGTGGTCGAGCAGCACGATGCCCCGGCTGACGTTACGTCCGCTCGGATCGTTATCGCTGGCGACAAGAGGACGCACGCCCGCGTAGGCACGCAGAATACGCGTCTGGGCCATCACCGGGGCCAGTTTCTCGCCTTCACGCAGCAGGATATCCACCTCTTCGGCGGTCACGCGGTTGTAGTCAATGTCGCTGTAGTCGACGTGGGTTGAGGTCGTACCAATCAGCGAAATGGTATCGCCCGGCACGAGGATATCGGCATCAGACGGTTTGCGGCAGCGGTTGATCACATGGTTATTGATGCGATGGTCGAGGATCAGCAGCGAGCCTTTCGCCGGGAACATGCGCACCGACAGGTCAGCGTATTCTGCAATGCGCTGCCCCCAGATCCCCGCGGCATTAATGACGACGGAGGCAAACAGCTCGCTGTGTTCGTGGTATTGCGTATCAAACACCCGCACGCCGCAGACGCGATGGCCTTCGCGGATAAGTCCGGTCACTTCATGCCCGGTCAGAATGCGCGCTCCATGTTCCCGGGCATCCAGCATATTGGCGGCGGTCAGGCGGAACGGATCGACGGTGCCATCCGGGACTTTCACTGCGCCAATAAGCGCCGGGTTGACCGACGGTTCCAGCTGCCGTGCCCGCGCCGGATCCATGGCCTCCGCCTGAATACCTGCTGCGTTACAGGCGGTGATAAAGGTTTCCTGAAAGGCGAGGTCATCTTCAGGAAGGGTGATAAAGAGGCCATCGGTCGGTTCAATGCAGTGGCGGGCGATACGCTTGAGGATCTGGTTTTCCGCAATACATTCCCGTGCCGACTCACCGTCAGTGACGGCGTATCGCGCGCCGCTGTGGAGCAGACCGTGGTTTCGCCCGGTCGCGCCCGTGGCAATATCGTGGCGTTCCAGAAGCGTGACGCTTAATCCGCGAAGGGCGCAATCGCGAGCGATACCGGCGCCGGTGGCACCACCGCCAATGATAATCACATCGCTGTAGCGAGGATCGTGAATTGTCATTGTCTTCCCTCAATGTTCGTTTTTTTATCATTTAGCCACATGAAAACTGTGGTTTGTTTGATTTCGAACATAAACGCGCGAAATTCGAAAGTGAAACGTGATTTCATGCGCTTTTTTGCGCATTCTGTCATATTTCTGTAACAATCTGTGCGTTGATTCACAGTAACAATCACCATGATTTCTTAACATCCCCGGCTCTGGAATTCAGGTGCGAGCCACCTGCTCATTCAATTCAAGGCCACGGAGGCTGTCATGCTCAGTATTTTCAAACCCGCGCCGCATCGGGCGCGTCTGCCAGAGGCAGAGATTGATCCGCTATACCGTCGTCTGCGTTGGCAAATTTTCCTGGGGATCTTCTTCGGGTACGCGGCGTACTATCTGGTGCGTAAAAACTTTGCGCTCGCCATGCCGTATCTGGTGGAGCAGGGCTTTTCACGCGGCGATCTGGGGTTCGCGCTGTCGGGGATCTCTATCGCGTATGGTTTTTCCAAGTTCATTATGGGGTCCGTGTCGGATCGCTCGAATCCGCGCGTGTTTCTGCCCGCCGGTCTGATTCTGGCGGCTGCGGTGATGTTGTTCATGGGTTTTGTGCCGTGGGCAACCTCCAGCATTGCCGTTATGTTCGTGCTGCTGTTCCTCTGTGGCTGGTTCCAGGGGATGGGATGGCCGCCATGCGGACGTACCATGGTGCACTGGTGGTCGCAGAAAGAGCGCGGCGGCATTGTGTCGGTGTGGAACTGCGCGCATAACGTGGGTGGCGGTATTCCGCCGCTGCTGTTCCTGCTGGGGATGGCCTGGTTCAACGACTGGCACGCTGCGCTCTACATGCCTGCGTTTGGCGCCATTCTGGTGGCGATTATTGCCTTCGCGCTGATGCGCGATACGCCGCAATCCTGCGGCCTGCCGCCGATTGAAGAGTATAAAGACGACTACCCGGATGATTACAGCGAGAAGCACGAAGAAGAGCTGACCGCGAAGCAGATCTTCATGAAGTACGTGCTGCCTAACAAACTGCTGTGGTACATCGCGGTGGCCAACGTGTTCGTTTATCTGCTGCGTTACGGCATTCTGGACTGGTCACCGACCTACCTGAAAGAGGTGAAACACTTCGCGCTGGATAAATCCTCCTGGGCCTACTTCCTGTATGAATACGCGGGGATCCCGGGCACGCTGATCTGCGGCTGGATGTCGGACAAAGTGTTTAAAGGTAACCGTGGTGCAACAGGCGTGTTCTTCATGACCCTGGTGACCATCGCCACCGTGGTGTACTGGCTCAACCCGCCGGGCAACCCGGGCGTAGACATGGCCTGTATGATCGTCATCGGCTTCCTGATTTATGGCCCGGTCATGCTGATTGGCCTGCATGCCCTGGAACTGGCACCGAAAAAAGCGGCGGGCACGGCGGCAGGCTTTACCGGTCTGTTCGGCTACCTGGGCGGTTCAGTCGCGGCGAGCGCCATCGTGGGCTACACCGTGGACTTCTTCGGTTGGGACGGCGGCTTTATGGTGATGATTGGCGGTAGCGTGCTGGCGGTACTGCTGTTGATTGTCGTAATGATCGGTGAGAAACGTCACCACGCGGAAGTGCTGGCGCGTCGTCAATAAGGAACATGACCATGAAATTATCTCATTTAACCACCGGTCTGCTGCTGGCGGGCCTGATGACAGGCTCCGCGCTGGCGGCGGATAAAATCGTGATTGCCCACCGCGGCGCGAGCGGCTATCTGCCGGAGCATACGTTGCCGGCGAAAGCGATGGCCTATGCGCAGGGCGCGGATTATCTGGAGCAGGATCTGGTGATGACGAAGGACGACCAGCTGGTCGTCCTGCATGATCACTATCTTGACCGCGTAACGGACGTGGCGGAGCGTTTCCCGGACCGTGCGCGTAAAGATGGCCGTTTCTACGCCATTGATTTCACCCTGGCGGAGATCCGCTCCCTGAAGTTTACCGAAGGGTTCGAGATTGAAAACGGCAAGAAGGTACAGGTCTATCCGGGACGTTTCCCGATGGGCAAATCTGACTTCCGTATTCACACCTTCCAGGAGGAGATAGAGTTTGTTCAGGGGCTGAACCACTCGACCGGTAAAAATATCGGTATCTACCCGGAAATCAAAGCGCCGTGGTTCCATCATCAGGAAGGGAAGGATATTGCCGCGAAAACCCTGGAGGTCCTGAAGCAGTACGGCTACACCAGCAAGAAGGACAAAGTTTACCTGCAGTGTTTTGACGCCGCCGAGCTGAAGCGCATTAAAACCGAGCTGGAGCCGAAGATGGGGATGGATCTCAATCTGGTGCAGTTGATTGCCTACACCGACTGGAATGAAACCCAGGAGAAACAGCCAGACGGGAAGTGGGTGAACTACAACTACGACTGGATGTTTAAGCCGGGCGCGATGAAGCAGATTGCGCAGTACGCTGACGGCATCGGGCCAGATTACCACATGCTGGTGGCAGAAGGCTCCACGCCGGGTCACGTGAAGCTGACGGCGATGGTGAAAGAGGCGCATGCCAGCAAGATGCAGGTCCATCCGTATACCGTGCGCGCAGACCAGCTGCCGCCGTATGCCACGGACGTGAATCAGCTTTATGAGGTGTTGTATAACCAGGCGGGCGTGGACGGGTTGTTTACGGATTTCCCGGATAAAGCGGTGAGTTTTTTGAAGGATTAACACTGGAATTGCCGGGTGGCGGCTGCGCCTTACCCGGCCTACGAACTAACCCTCTCCCACAGGGAGAGGGAACCAGGGCAATTACATCTCGATCTCAATATCGCCTTTTGCCCGGCAGCAGCAGGGCAAAATTTCCCCTTCGTTGATAAAGGCCAGCGGTTCAGTCAGCCAGTCCACCTGGCCGGCGACCAGACGGCAGCGGCAGGAGCCGCAATAGCCGGAACGACACTGGTACTCTACTTCTACCTGATGCGCCTCAAGCGCCACCAGCAGAGAAGGGTGCTCCTCCCGACACAGCACCTCAGTGCCGGAAAGACTTAACGTGACGCGTGACATCAGAGCTGGAAGTCGCTCAGGTCGTCAGTGTTGACTTCAGAATCAATCTGACCGACCAGGTAAGAACTTACCTCCACTTCCTGAGGCGCAACCTGCACGTTATCGGACACCAGCCAGGTGTTGATCCACGGGATTGGGTTAGAACGCGTCTGGAACGGCAGGTCGAGACCGACAGCCTGCATACGGATGTTGGTGATGTACTCAACGTACTGGCAGAGAATGTCTTTGTTCAGGCCAATCATGGAACCGTCGCGGAACAGGTAATCTGCCCACTCTTTCTCCTGCTGAGCCGCCAGCACGAACAGATCATAGCACTCCTGCTTGCACTCTTCGGCGATTTCCGCCATCTCCGGGTCATCCGTACCGCTGCGCAGCAGGTTCAGCATGTGCTGGGTGCCGGTCAGGTGCAGGGCTTCATCACGGGCGATCAGACGGATGATTTTGGCGTTGCCTTCCATCAGTTTGCGCTCGGCAAAGGCGAAGGAGCAGGCGAAGCTCACGTAGAAGCGGATCGCTTCCAGCGCGTTGACGCTCATCAGGCACAGGTACAGCTGTTTTTTCAGCGCGCGCAGGTTCACGGTAACGGTTTTACCGTTCACGTTATGCGTACCTTCGCCCAGCAGGTGCCAGTAGCTGGTCATCTCAATCAGTTCGTCGTAATAGTGCGCAATGCCTTCCGCACGCTTCTGGATCTGCTCGTTGGTGACGATATCGTCAAACACCACCGCCGGATCGTTCACGATGTTGCGGATGATGTGTGTATAAGAGCGGGAGTGGATCGTCTCGGAGAACGCCCAGGTTTCCACCCAGGTTTCCAGCTCGGGAATGGAAATCAGCGGCAGCAGCGCTACGTTCGGGCTACGGCCCTGAATGGAATCCAGCAGCGTCTGGTACTTCAGGTTGCTGATGAAGATATGCTTTTCGTGATCCGGCAGCGACTGGTAATCAATGCGATCGCGGGAGACGTCTACTTCTTCCGGACGCCAGAAGAAGGAGAGTTGCTTTTCAATCAGCTTTTCGAAGATGTCATATTTTTGCTGATCGTAGCGTGCCACGTTGACCGGCTGGCCAAAGAACATCGGCTCTTTGAGCTGGTCGTTTTTCGTCTGTGAAAATGTGGTGTATGCCATTGCGGTGAGTCCTGTTGAGATTTTATTGCCCGGCAACACTGCGTTTGCCGGGCCTACAAAACCGTAGGCCGGGTAAGCGTAGCGCCACCCGGCGAAGTGCTTAGATCTTACATGCGCCGCTTTCGCAGCCATCGTCCTGAATTGACGGTACCATGTCGTCCTGCGCGTCTTCTGCACCGTCACGGGTGTTGTGATAGTACAGCGTTTTCACGCCAAATTTGTAGGCGGTCAGCAGGTCTTTCAACAGCTGCTGCATCGGTACCTTGCCAGACGGGAAACGCGTCGGGTCATAGTTGGTATTGGCAGAGATCGACTGGTCGATAAACTTCTGCATGATACCCACCAGCTGCAGGTAGCCGTCGTTGTTTGGCATTTCCCACAGCAGCTCGTAGTTGTTCCCGAGTGTTTCGTAGTCCGGTACCACCTGACGCAGCACGCCGTCTTTCGACGCTTTGATGCTGACGTGGCCGCGCGGCGGCTCAATACCGTTAGTGGCGTTGGAGATCTGCGAAGAGGTCTCAGACGGCATCAGGGCAGAGAGCGTGGAGTTGCGCAGACCGTGAGTCTTGATGGACTCGCGCAGGCCTTCCCAGTCAAGGTGCAGCGGCTCGCTGACGATCGCATCCAGGTCTTTCTTGTAGGTGTCGATCGGCAGAATGCCTTTTGCATAGGTGGTTTCGTTGAACCACGGGCATGCGCCTTGCTCTTTCGCCAGCTCGTTAGACGCTTTCATCAGGTAATACTGAATGGCTTCGAACGTCTGGTGCGTCAGGTTATTGGCGCTGCCGTCGGAGTAACGCTTACCGTTTTTCGCCAGCCAGTAGGCGAAGTTAATCACGCCGATACCCAGGGTACGACGACCCATCGCGCCACGTTTAGCGGCCGGAATTGGGTAATCCTGGTAGTCCAGCAGGGCGTCGAGCGCGCGAACCGCCAGCACGGCCAGCTCTTCCAGCTCGTCCAGGCTTTTAATTGCACCCAGGTTGAACGCAGACAGCGTACACAGCGCAATTTCGCCATTTTCGTCGTTCACGTCTTCCAGCGGCTTGGTCGGCAGGGCGATCTCAAGGCACAGGTTAGACTGGCGTACTGGCGCAACCACCGGATCAAACGGGCTATGGGTGTTGCAGTGGTCAACGTTCTGGATGTAGATACGGCCGGTAGAGGCACGCTCCTGCATCATCAGGGAGAACAGATCGACCGCCTTCACGCGCTGCTTGCGGATGCTGTCGTCTTTTTCATATTTGGTGTACAGACGCTCGAACTCGTCCTGATCGGCGAAGAACGCGTCGTACAGGCCCGGGACGTCGGACGGGCTGAACAGGGTAATGTCTTCCCCTTTCAGCAGACGGGTGTACATCAGTTTGTTGATCTGTACGCCGTAGTCCATGTGACGCACGCGGTTGCCTTCCACGCCACGGTTGTTTTTCAGCACCAGCAGGCTTTCCACTTCCAGGTGCCACATTGGGTAGAACAGGGTCGCAGCACCGCCGCGCACGCCGCCCTGAGAGCAGGATTTCACTGCCGTCTGGAAGTGCTTGTAGAATGGGATACAGCCGGTGTGGAACGCTTCACCGCCGCGAATCGGGCTGCCCAGTGCACGGATGCGACCGGCGTTGATGCCGATACCGGCGCGCTGGGAGACGTATTTCACAATGGCGCTGGAGGTCGCATTGATGGAATCCAGACTGTCGCCACACTCGATCAGTACGCAGGAGCTGAACTGACGGGTAGGGGTACGCACGCCAGACATGATTGGCGTTGGCAGAGAAATCTTGAACGTCGATACCGCATCGTAGAAACGCTTCACGTAATCCAGACGGGTGTCACGCGGGTAGTTTGAGAACAGGCAGGCGGCCACCAGAATATAGAGGAACTGGGCGCTTTCGTAGATCTCACCGGTAACGCGGTTCTGAACCAGGTATTTGCCTTCGAGCTGCTTCACCGCCGCATAGGAGAAATTCATATCGCGCCAGTGATCGATAAACCCGTTCATCTGCTCGAACTCTTCTTCCGTATAGTCTTCCAGCAGATGCGTGTCGTATTTGCCCAGCTCAACCATTTTCACCACGTGATCGTAAAGCGCAGGCGGCTCAAACTGGCCGTAGGCTTTTTTACGCAGGTGGAAAATCGCCAGACGTGCAGCAAGGTACTGATAATCCGGTGCGTCGCGGGAGATCAGATCTGCCGCTGCTTTGATAATCGTTTCGTGGATATCAGACGTTTTGATGCCGTCGTAGAACTGAATGTGGGAACGCAGTTCAACCTGGGAGATAGATACGTTGTTCAGTCCTTCTGCTGCCCAGTCGAGAACTCGATGGATTTTGTCCAGATTGATACGCTCGGTCGTCCCGTCGCGCTTTGTCACCAGCAGACTCTGATTCATGTGGGTTTTACCTGTCCGTGAAATAAAAAATATCCCCCGCTTATCCACAGAACCGTCTTGTGACTAACTCTGTGGATAAATACTACATATAGGGGGTTTGCGATAAGAAAAACGCTATATGGTGAGTATTCTAGTATCGAATCTTTTCAGCACAAGGGTTGATTTTGACGTTAAATTGAGGTTGTGAAAGGGTAAAAAAGGCTAAGTCCTCGTACCGTAAGGCCTGGACGACATGTCAATAATTAAGAAAAAAAATTCAAAATTTGATCGAGTGCTGATTTCTTCAACGGGAGGGCAGAATTGCGCAACATGATGTCGCGCAATCTTTATAAGAATAACGAATGACGTTAGTCGTTTTTGGCGGTTGTATGCAACATATAGTTAACATCCACGCCCGGGGCGAGTTTGAATTTATCGGTCAGCGGATTGTAGTGCAGGCCGGTAATGTGCTGCTCTTTGAGCCACGTCCGATCAACCCAGCTCAGTAATTCAGCAGGCTTGATGAATTTCTTCACGTCGTGCGTGCCTTTTGGCACCATGCGCAGCACATATTCCGCGCCGACAACGGCCATCAGCCAGGCTTTACCGTTACGGTTGATGGTTGAGAAGAAGACCTGGCCGCCCGGTTTCACCAGTTTTGCGCAGGCGTTCACCACGGATTGCGGATCGGGAACGTGTTCCAGCATCTCCATGCAGGTCACCACATCATACTGGTGGGCATGTTTTGCCGCGTGTTCTTCCACGGTTTCCTGCACGTATTCAACCTGGATCCCTGACTCCAGCGCATGGAGACGGGCCACCTGCAAGGGTTCAAAGCCCATATCCAGACCGGTGACCGTCGCGCCTTCGCGCGCCATGCTCTCCGCCAGGATGCCGCCGCCGCAGCCGACATCAAGCACCTTCTTACCGAACAGGCCGCCGGAACGCTCCGCGATATAGCCCAGACGCAGCGGGTTAATGCGATGCAGCGGTTTGAACTCACCTTCGAGATCCCACCAGCGGGACGCCACCGCTTCAAATTTGGCAATCTCTTCGTGGTCAACGTTGTGAGCCACCGGGGATTTTTCGGCATTCATGGGCGCTTTTACTCCTTATTTAGCAAGACAAAGGAGTATATCAGGCAATCCCCATGAATAAAGCGTATAGGTTTACCTCAATCACCGCGGCTGTGTTATAATTTGCGACCTTTGAATCCGGGATACAGTAGAGGGATAGCGGTTAGATGAGCGACCTTGCGAGAGAAATTACACCGGTTAACATCGAGGAAGAGCTGAAGAGCTCCTATCTGGACTATGCGATGTCGGTCATTGTTGGCCGTGCGCTGCCGGACGTCCGAGATGGCCTGAAGCCGGTACACCGTCGCGTACTATACGCCATGAACGTATTGGGCAATGACTGGAATAAAGCCTACAAAAAATCTGCCCGTGTCGTTGGTGACGTAATCGGTAAATACCATCCCCATGGTGATTCCGCGGTGTACGACACTATCGTCCGTATGGCGCAGCCATTCTCGCTGCGTTACATGCTGGTAGATGGTCAGGGTAACTTTGGTTCTATCGACGGCGACTCCGCCGCGGCAATGCGTTATACGGAAATCCGTCTGGCGAAGATTGCCCATGAGCTGATGGCCGACCTGGAAAAAGAGACGGTTGATTTCGTTGATAACTACGACGGCACGGAAAAAATCCCTGACGTCATGCCGACGAAAATCCCTAACCTGCTGGTGAACGGCTCGTCCGGTATCGCCGTGGGTATGGCAACTAACATTCCGCCGCACAACATCACGGAAGTGATCAACGGCTGCCTGGCCTATATCGAAGATGAAGACATCAGCATTGAAGGGCTGATGGAGCACATCCCGGGCCCGGACTTCCCGACGGCGGCGATCATCAACGGTCGTCGCGGTATTGAAGAAGCGTACCGCACCGGTCGCGGCAAGATTTACATCCGTGCCCGCGCCGAAGTGGAAGCGGACGCTAAAACCGGCCGTGAAACCATTATTGTTCACGAGATCCCGTATCAGGTGAACAAAGCCCGTCTGATTGAAAAAATCGCCGAGCTGGTAAAAGAAAAACGTGTTGAAGGCATCAGCGCGCTGCGTGACGAGTCTGATAAAGACGGTATGCGCATCGTGATTGAGATCAAACGCGACGCGGTGGGTGAGGTTGTACTGAACAATCTGTACTCCCAGACTCAGCTTCAGGTCTCCTTCGGTATCAACATGGTGGCACTGCACCATGGTCAGCCGAAGATCATGAACCTGAAAGAGATCCTGAGCGCGTTCGTGCGTCACCGCCGCGAAGTGGTGACCCGCCGTACCATCTTTGAACTGCGCAAAGCGCGCGACCGTGCGCACATCCTTGAAGCGCTGGCGGTTGCGCTGGCCAACATCGACCCGATCATTGAACTGATTCGTCGCGCGCCAACCCCGGCAGAAGCAAAAGCCGGACTGGTATCCCGTCCGTGGGATCTGGGTAACGTGGCGGCGATGCTGGAGCGTGCGGGTGATGACGCGGCGCGTCCTGAGTGGCTGGAACCTGAGTTCGGCGTACGTGACGGTCAGTACTACCTGACTGAACAGCAGGCCCAGGCGATTCTGGATCTGCGTCTGCAGAAACTGACCGGCCTTGAGCATGAAAAACTGCTCGACGAATACAAAGAGCTGCTGGAGCAAATTGCCGAGCTGCTGCACATTCTGGGCAGCGCAGAGCGCCTGATGGAAGTGATCCGCGAAGAGCTGGAGCTGGTCCGCGACCAGTTTGGCGACGAGCGCCGCACCGAAATCACCGCGAACAGCTCTGATATCAACATTGAAGATCTGATCAACCGCGAAGATGTGGTGGTCACCCTGTCTCACCAGGGCTATGTGAAGTATCAGCCGTTGACCGACTACGAAGCACAGCGTCGTGGCGGCAAGGGCAAGTCTGCGGCACGTATTAAAGAAGAAGACTTTATTGACCGTCTGCTGGTGGCCAACACCCACGACACGATCCTCTGCTTCTCCAGCCGTGGCCGTCTGTACTGGATGAAAGTCTATCAGCTGCCTGAAGCGAGCCGTGGCGCGCGTGGTCGTCCAATCGTCAACCTGCTGCCGCTGGAAGCGAACGAACGTATCACCGCCATTCTGCCGGTACGCGAGTACGAAGAGGGCGTGAACGTCTTTATGGCGACCGCCAGCGGTACCGTGAAGAAAACCGCGCTGACCGAGTTCAGCCGTCCACGTTCCGCCGGGATCATCGCGGTGAACCTGAACGAAGGCGACGAGCTGATCGGTGTGGATCTGACCTCCGGTTCTGATGAAGTCATGCTGTTCTCTGCGGCCGGTAAAGTGGTGCGCTTCAAAGAGAACGCTGTGCGCGCAATGGGTCGTACAGCGACCGGTGTACGCGGTATCAAACTGGCGGGTGAAGATTCCGTTGTTTCCCTGATCGTTCCTCGCGGCGAAGGTGCAATCCTGACCGTCACCCAGAACGGTTACGGTAAACGTACCGCGGAAAGCGAATACCCGACCAAATCACGTGGCACGCAGGGCGTTATCTCTATTAAGGTTACCGAGCGCAACGGTTCCGTTGTGGGTGCGGTACAGGTCGATGATGCCGACCAGATCATGATGATCACTGATGCCGGTACGCTGGTGCGTACACGCGTATCTGAGATCAGCGTGGTGGGTCGTAACACCCAGGGCGTTATCCTCATCCGTACTGCGGAAGATGAAAACGTGGTGGGTCTGCAGCGCGTGGCTGAGCCGGTGGATGACGAAGAGCTCGATTCCATCGACGGTAGCGTTGCGGAAGGTGACGATGAAATCGCGCCGGAAGCGGACACCGACGATGATGCAGCGGATGACGCTGACGAGTAATGTCTCCTGACGCAAAAAGGGCCGGATTCCGGCCCTTTTCTTTTACGTAAGCAGACAAGTGAACGTTGCGGCAAGCCGCGTTTACCGCTACCTTAACCACATTCTTTTGACCCCGACGGCGGAGCCTCGCCCCTTTGAAATACCTCGTCTCCTTTCGTACCACGCTGAAAGTTTCTCGCTATCTGTTCCGGGCGCTGGCGCTCCTGCTTTGGTTGCTGGTGGTCCTGCTGTCGGTGTTCTACATCGTCAACGCGCTGCACAAGAAAGAAGCGGAGATCCGCCAGGAGTTTAATTTAAGCTCCGATCAGGCCCAGCGTTACATTCAGCGAACATCTGATGTAATGAAGGAGCTGAAGTATATTGCCGAAAACCGACTGACGGCGGAAAACGGCATCCTGGCGCTTCGCGGGCGTAATGACAAAACCGAAGTGCCGGACTTCCAGCCGCTGTTCCCGGACTCCGACTGCTCCACCATGAGCAACACCTGGCGCGGGTCGCTGGAATCCCTCGCCTGGTTTATGCGCTACTGGCGCGACAATTTCTCCGCCGCCTACGATCTCAATCGCGTCTTCCTGATTGGCAGCGAAAATCTCTGCATGGCTGACTTCGGCCTGCGCGATGTGCCCGTCGAGCGTGATGATGCGCTGAAAAGCCTGCATGAGCGTATTGTGAAATATCGCAATGCGCCACAGGACGAGCGCGGGAATAACATCTTCTGGATTAGCCAGGGGCCGCGCATGGGCGTGGGCTATTTCTACGCGCTGACGCCGGTTTACCTCGGTAACCGCCTGCAGGCTCTGCTGGGCATTGAGCAGACCATCCGCATGGAAAACTTCTTCACCCCAGGCAGCCTGCCGATGGGTGTGACCATTCTTGATGAAAACGGACATCAGCTGATCTCGCTTGCTGGGCCGGATAACCGTTTGAACGTCGATCCGCACTGGATGCAGGAACGCTCGTGGTTTGGTTACACCTCCGGCTTTCGTGAGCTGGTGCTGAAAAAAAGCCTGCCACCGTCGTCGCTGAGTATCGTCTACTCGCTGCCGGTCGATATGGTACTGGAGCGGATACGCATTCTGATTATGAATGCAATTCTGCTCAACCTGCTGGTGGGAGGGGCGCTGTTTACGCTGGCGCGCATGTATGAGCGAAGAATCTTTATTCCCGCCGAAAGCGACGCCCAGCGTCTGGAAGAGCACGAGCAGTTTAACCGTAAGATAGTTGCCTCGGCACCGGTGGGGATCTGTATTCTGCGTACTCAGGACGGGACCAACATCCTGAGTAACGAGCTAGCGCACAACTATCTGAACATGCTGACGCATGAGGATCGCCAAAGGCTGACGCAAATCATCTGCGGTCAGCAGGTAAACTTTGTCGACGTGCTCACCAGCACCCATACCAACCTGCAGATCAGCTTTGTTCACTCCCGCTATCGTAATGAAAACGTGGCGATTTGCGTGCTGGTGGATGTCTCCGCACGCGTGAAGATGGAGGAGTCGTTGCAGGAGATGGCGCAGGCGGCGGAGCAGGCCAGCCAGTCGAAATCTATGTTCCTTGCCACCGTCAGCCACGAGTTGCGTACGCCACTGTACGGGATTATCGGTAACCTCGACCTGTTGCAGACGAAAGAGCTGCCGAAAGGGGTCGACAGGCTGGTGACGGCGATGAACAACTCCTCCAGTCTGCTGCTGAAAATCATCAGCGATATTCTCGATTTCTCTAAAATTGAGTCTGAGCAGTTGAAAATCGAACCGCGGGAGTTTTCGCCGCGTGAAGTGATGAACCACATCAGCGCCAACTATCTGCCGCTGGTGGTGCGTAAACAGCTGGGGCTCTACTGCTTTATTGAACCGGATGTGCCGCTGACGCTGCACGGCGATCCGATGCGCCTGCAGCAGGTCATCTCTAACCTGCTTAGCAACGCCATCAAATTCACCGATATTGGCTGTATCGTGTTACACGTCTGCCGGGCGGGGGATTACCTGAGCATTCGCGTCCGTGACACGGGTGTGGGCATCCCGGCGAAGGAAGTGGTTCGCCTGTTCGACCCGTTCTTCCAGGTCGGCACCGGCGTGCAGCGTAACTTCCAGGGCACCGGTCTGGGGCTGGCGATTTGTGAGAAGCTCGTCAGCATGATGGACGGTGATATCTCGGTGGATACCGAGCCCGGCATGGGCAGCCAGTTCACCATCCGTATTCCGCTCTATTCGGCGCAGTATCCGGCAAAAGCGACGGTTGACGGGCTGAGCGATAAGCGCTGCTGGCTGGCGGTGAATAACGCTTCGCTGAATGATTACCTGACGGCGCTGCTTACCCATAGCGGCGTGAGGGTGTGCCGCTATGAAGACCAGACGCCGGACGCGGATGACGTGCTGATCGCCGACGAGATGCCGGAACAGGCGTGGCAGGGGAGAGGAACGGTACTCTTCTGTCGTCGCCACATTGGCATACCGGTTGAACGTGCGCCGGGAGAGTGGGTACACAGTGTCGCCACGCCGCATGAGCTGTTGAGCCTGCTGGCACGCATCTACAAAGTGCAGCTGGAAGAGAACGACGGAGCCGGTGAATTGCCGTCACCGGAAGGTCTGGCGTCAGTGAATGACGATATGATGATTCTGGTCGTGGATGACCATCCGATTAACCGCCGACTGCTGGCAGACCAGCTCGGGTCGCTTGGCTACCAGTGCAAAACGGCCAATGACGGCGTGGACGCGCTGAATGTGCTGAGTAAAAATCATATTGATATCGTTCTCAGTGACGTCAACATGCCTAACATGGACGGCTACCGTCTGACGCAACGTATCCGCCAGCTTGGCCTGACGTTGCCGGTGGTGGGCGTCACGGCGAACGCGCTGGCGGAAGAGAAACAGCGATGCCTGGAGTCAGGCATGGACAGCTGTCTGTCGAAACCGGTCACGCTGGACGTGCTGAAGCAGACCTTGTCGGTCTATGCGGAACGCGTCAGGAAAACGAGGATCTAAAAAAGGCCCTTTCGGGCCTTTTTTATTTGCCCGGCGGCGCTTCGCTTGCGCGAACACCACCCGGCATTTACTGCGGTGATCAATCCTTGTCCGTTGCGCTCAGCGTCACGGAGGAGAGATAGTTCAGCAGGGCAATATCGTTGTCCACACCCAGCTTCATCATTGCGGATTTCTTCTGGCTGCTGATGGTTTTAATACTGCGGTTCAGCTTCTTGGCAATCTCGGTCACCAGGAAACCTTCAGCGAACAGGCGCAGAACTTCGCTCTCTTTCGGTGACAGACGTTTGTCACCGTAGCCACCCGCGCTGATTTTTTCCAGCAGACGAGAGACGCTCTCAGGCGTGAACTTCTTGCCTTTCTGCAGCGCAGCGAGCGCTTTTGGCAGATCGGTCGGTGCGCCTTGTTTCAGCACAATCCCTTCGATGTCCAGATCCAGCACGGCGCTCAGGATCGCCGGGTTGTTGTTCATGGTCAGAACAATGATCGAGATGTCCGGGAAGTGACGTTTGATATATTTGATGAGCGTAATCCCATCACCGTACTTATCTCCAGGCATGGAGAGATCGGTAATGAGCACGTGCGCATCAAGCTTTGGGAGGTTATTGATCAGTGCTGTAGAGTCTTCAAATTCACCGACTACATTCACCCACTCGATCTGTTCAAGCGATTTGCGAATACCGAACAGTACAATCGGATGGTCATCGGCAATAATTACGTTCATATTGTTCATGTATAAGGCTACCTTGCTACAGCAAGCTTTTGACGTAGTCGTCAATGTCGCTGATGTATTTTTCAATGCCAGAGGCATCTTTCTCACGAATTAGATGTTCCAGCGTTTCACATAACTGCTTGCCGGGAACCAGATTAAGCATGGCAAACACCCCTTTAAGCCGGTGTGCTGTCTGCGCCAGCGCTGCAAAATCATTCGCAGCGGACTCAGTATACAACCGCTTAACATCATCTGGTACTGTATCAACAAAGAGTGAATAGTATCCGCTGGCGTGAAGCTCGGCGTTTTCATTGCCGCCTAACGGGGATTCCGTTATCTCATCCTGCGCCAGCTGCTCTTCTATTAGTTGTAGTACAGCTTCCTGCATCGCATTGCTTATATTAAAGTTGACGCGCAGCTGGCCAGGGCCGATTTTCCGCACGCCTGACTCATCATCGCTTAAAAGCAAGCCCGAGGCAGTAAGATTAGACGGATTATCCGTTAAAAACAGATCAAATTCTTGACTTGCCAGTCGTTCATCCGGCGTGATGCAGGCCGCGCCCCAGTTTTCTAACTGACGCACCACGATGTTGCGGATCTCGTTTGAGGTCACATCCACCATCGCCACCACGTCATCCAGCAGGCGCTCTTCATCTTCTTCCTGCGGATTGACGGCCATTTTCACGTGCAGAGAGTAGCGAGTGCCGAGCGATTCACGTGCTTTGATATTCAGGTGGCCGCCGAGCTTACGCGCCAGCTGATCGCACAGCCAGAAGGTCAGGGCATTAGCCTTACCGTAATGATCGCTTTGTGTGTCATTCAGGAACGGGAAGTGCAGATTATCAATTTCACTCGTCGTGACGCCTTCACCGGTGTCCAGAATGCGGAACGTCAGGCGATCTTCTGCCGACTCGTCGGTGCTCACTTCGAGGGTGATCTTGCCGATCTGCGTGGTGGTCACGGCATACTGAATAATCATCAGCAGAATGCGACGTAGCGCTTCGCGATCGCCATGGCGTTCGTCATTCGCCGGTAAATGGTTGTTGATCAGCAGCTGCAGACCTTTACGCTTGATCACCGGCAGGACTTCCGGAACCACTTCATCGATCAGATCCTGAATGGAGAAGAGGGAAGGCGTACCTTTCCAGAAATCATTCTCCAGCATGTTCGCTAACTGGATCTCATCCACCATACGAACCAGCGAGTCGGCCTGGCAGGCAAGCTGGTGGCTTTCAGAGGTGTTTAACGCAGCCGCCTGGGTTGCCAGCGTTTTTAATGGCTGTTTGAAGGCGTCGCCAATATTCTGCATAAAGGCGGCGCGCCCCTGCTGGTTCTTCTCATACAGCCTTTGCGCCTGCTTGAGTTTCTTATTCACCAGCACTTCGCGATCCTGGTCGCGAATAATGAAGATTTGCGTGCGTGGGGCTACCTGACTGCGGAACTGACGGATCTCGTACAGTTCATTATTGATGGTGGCCTGAATAACCCCCTGGTGCTGATCCGCCATGGTGGTGATGTTCTGCAGGTTAAGATGCGGCAGCAGATGGTCTGCAATTTTATTGCTCATCACCGTGCGGTTCGCTTCCTGATCGTGGACTAACACGCCCAGCGGCAGCACGGAAACAATCTCTTCATTGAGCGCGCGTAACACGCGAAGTTCATTCGTGTTGCCCGAGGTGACCGCAGAGGCGTCGCTCTGACGTCCCGGCTGGAAGCGGAAGGTGCTGTAGCCAAACAGCGCCAGCGCCAGCAGGCCGATATTCAGCAGCAACGGCAGCAAAATATTTTGCAGGGTATCGAGCAGCAGGGTGCCAAACGGTACCTGCCACACCAGGCGCATGCCGGTTGAGTTCAGTGACGAGGCAATTTCAATTTTCGAGCCGTTAAAGGAGATGGTGACGCTCTCTGCGGCCTCTTTGTCGGACGCCGCGCGCATGTTCTGGGTACTGCTGTCTGGCTCCATACGGAAGCTGTCGAGCGGCATATCCGGCGGGATCAAATCATTAATAGGCAAATCAAACGCCACGACCGTCGCCAGATGTCCCGGCTGGTTGAACGTGGTACGCAGGGTAAAATAGTGACCATTTTGCCAGGCCAGGCGGCGCAGCGATGAGAAACTTTCACGCTCATCAAGGGCATTCGCCTGCTGCAGCATTTCTGCACGGCGGGAATCGACGATGCCGCCAACGGTCGTCTCTTTAAAACCAGAAGAGAGATCTTTCAATGGCAGCGTCGAGATCAGGATCATGCTGTTGTCCTGACCATTCAGATAGTACATCGACCACGGCACCGTCTCGGCACCCCAGAGGGTATCCAGATAGGTTGAAATACGCTGCGTCATCTCAAGCGTTGCGCTGTCGTGAGAGCCAAAGATAAGCGCCTCAGTCTTACGCTGCGGTTTTTCGAGATAGTAGACATCCTGCTTAAGCCGGGTCTCCTGAAGCCCATCCCCCGATGCGCTTGCAGGCGCTGCGGCAATATTGTCGTAAATCTGCCAGGTGGCGTAGCGCCAGGTATCAATGCGCTTGTGGACGGCATGAGTGATATCAACCACCTGGTAGCTCTTGTCCTTCAGCCAGGCGTTTACCGCGCTCTGCACCATCACGCCCAGGGTGACTAATAACACAACGATCAAAAGAAGAAAGAAACGGGTGATGCTCCCGGGAAGAAGGGAGAATTTGCTCGGGGCGGTAGTTTCAGTCTGACTCATTGATATCTTTAACCCGTAATGGTCGTGCTCTGTGGCGATAGGGCAGTATAAAGGGTAATACCTGAATTTCCAGCGCCACTGGCCTGGAACAGGCGACTTTTTCAGGGAACACTGAGGAAGAGGCGATGTGCGTTAAAAGTGTACAAGTTCACGATGCGTGTACAAATAAAAGAAACTTCTCGCCAGTAAATAGCACGAATTAACAAGAAATTAAGTTTCTGCTGAATTTTTGCACGTTGGTTGACCCTCGTAACGGGATTAGTTAATAGTCGTTACAATTTCGTGCTGGTAGCACATAAAAAGAAAAGTTACGTAAAGAAGGGTAAAAAAAAACCGAATGCGATGCATTCGGCTCAATTAGGGATAAACAGACATTCAAAACTGAATGACGGTAATAAATAAAGTTAATGATGATAGCGAGAGCTATTTTAGAGATTAGGTGCGATCTTGTTTTGTCATTCAGTGCTGTAACGATTTATATCCCAACACATTGAAATTTAATGGAATAATATTAATTTTGATAATAAATGCTAATTTTCTAAGCTATTTGTGCTTTGTAAAAGTTCCTTGATATTAACATTCTGAAACATGTTGATAGATGAATGAAACATCTTCAAAGTTTTCGTATCATATTCGCATTGGATTATTCTGTAATTTTGCGGAGAATGAAATTGCCGACTGGTTAATGAGGGTTAGCCAGTAAGCAGTGGCAATTATAAGGCATATAACAGAGGGTTAATAAAATGAAAGTTAAAGTACTGTCCCTCCTGGTACCAGCACTGCTGGTAGCAGGCGCAGCAAATGCGGCTGAAATTTATAACAAAGATGGCAACAAATTAGATCTGTACGGCAAAGTTGATGGTCTGCACTATTTCTCTGACGACAAGAGTGCTGACGGTGACCAGACCTACATGCGTCTTGGCTTCAAAGGCGAAACTCAGGTTAACGATCAGCTGACCGGTTACGGCCAGTGGGAATACCAGATCCAGGGCAACACAACAGAAAGCGACAACCAGGCCTGGACCCGTGTGGCGTTTGCTGGTCTGAAATTCGCTGAAGCGGGTTCTTTCGATTACGGTCGTAACTACGGTGTGATCTACGACGTAACATCCTGGACTGACGTGCTGCCAGAATTTGGTGGTGATACCTACGGTGCAGACAACTTCCTGCAATCTCGTGCTAACGGCGTGGCAACCTACCGTAACCAGGACTTCTTTGGTCTGGTGGATGGCCTGAACTTTGCTCTGCAGTATCAGGGTAAAAACGGTAGCGTAAGCGGTGAAAACGACACCGGTCGTAGCACCCTGAAACAGAACGGCGACGGTTACGGTGCGTCCCTGACCTATAACCTGGGCGAAGGCTTCAGCATCGGTGGTGCAATGTCTTCTTCCAAACGTACCGCCGATCAGAACAACACGGCTAACCCAGCCCTGAAAGGCGAAGGCGATCACGCCGAAGTCTATACGGGTGGCCTGAAATACGATGCCAACAACATCTATCTGGCCGCGCAGTACTCTCAGACTTATAACGCAACACGTTTCGGCAACTCTCAGAGCAGCAGCGATATCTACGGTTTCGCTAACAAAGCGCAGAACTTCGAAGTGGTTGCTCAGTACCAGTTCGACTTCGGCCTGCGTCCATCCGTGGCTTACCTGCAGTCTAAAGGTAAGGACATCGAAGGGTATGGCGACCAGGATCTGCTGAAATATGTTGATGTGGGTGCGACTTACTACTTCAACAAAAACATGTCCACCTACGTGGATTACAAAATCAACCTGGTTGATGAAAATGAGTTCACCCGTCAGGCCGGTATCGGTACTGATGATATCGTCGCGCTGGGTCTGGTTTACCAGTTCTAATCGCGTCGTAGTATGACTCAGGGGCCTGATGGCCCCTTTTTTGTGCGTGTTTTTGGATCTCACAATTGACCCGTTTTGGTGTACTCTTGCCGCCCTGGCATGAGGATAATAATGAATGGATATGACTTTTTTACGCGCCAGCTTTCTGGCTATGCTTTTTTTCCTGACCGCATGTAACGATCCCGCCCCCGTGGCGAAAACCGACGCACCCGCTGCCACGGTGCTCGAAGGCAAAACGATGGGCACCTTCTGGCGCGTCAGCGTGATGAATCTCGATAAAACGCGCACGGAAGAACTTCGCGGCAAAATCCAGGCTCAGCTGGACGCCGACGATCAGCTGCTGTCAACCTACAAAAATGACTCGGCGCTGATGCGCTTTAACCTCTCCACCAGTACGTCTCTGTGGCCGGTGAGTGAAGCGATGGCTGATATCGTCACCGAGTCCATTCGCGTGGGATATAAAACCAACGGTGCGATGGACGTGACCGTCGGGCCGCTGGTGAACCTCTGGGGATTTGGCCCGAATAAACAGCCGGTGGTGACGCCCGATCAGGCGGCTATTGATGATGCCCGTGCCCGGACAGGGCTGCAGCATCTGACGGTGATCAATCAGTACGGCCAACAGTACCTGCAAAAAGATATCCCCGATCTGTTTGTCGATCTGTCGACGGTAGGGGAAGGCTACGCGGCGGATCACCTTGCCGCGCTGATGACGCAGGAAGGCATTTCGCGCTATCTGGTCTCCGTGGGCGGCGCGTTAGTCAGCCGGGGCATGAACGCCAGCGATAAACCGTGGCGCGTAGCGATTCAAAAACCGACCGATCGGCAAAATGCCGTGCAGGCGATAGTCGATATCAACGGACATGGCATCAGCACCTCCGGGAGTTACCGTAACTATTACGAGCTTGACGGGAAGCGCATCTCGCATGTTATTGATCCGCAGACCGGGCGGCCGATCGCGCATAATCTGGTCTCGGTGACGGTGATTGCGCCGACGGCGCTGGAAGCCGATGCCTGGGATACCGGCTTAATGGTCCTCGGCCCGGAAAAAGCGAAAGAGGTGGTTCGTCAGGAAGGGCTAGCGGTGTACATGATCACCAAAGAGGGCGACGAGTTTAAAACCTGGAGCTCGCCGCAGTTCAACAGTTTCCTGGTGGGCGACAAAAATTAAAAAGCAAGGTTGCGGGTTTTTTATCAGTGGCACTCAGGCACGCTACAGGTATGCTTGTAAGAGGAGCTGATGATGAAAAATCCAACCTATATGACCGATGAGGATCGCTGGCAGGCTGTACTGGCTCGCGATCCGCGTGCTGACGATCAGTTTGTCTTTGCCGTGCAAACGACGGGGATTGTCTGTCGTCCGTCATGCCGGGCACGTCACGCCCAGCGTAAAAACGTCCACTTTTATCCTGATGTTCACCATGCCATTGAGGCAGGGTTTCGCCCGTGCAAGCGCTGTATGCCGGATAAACGCAATCCGCAGCAGCAGAAGCTGGCGAAAGTGGAGCACGCCTGTCGCCTTCTGGAGCAGGATCCTGCGTTAACGCTGGACGGTCTGGCGCAGCAGGTGGCCATGAGTCCTTTTCACTTCCACCGGCTGTTTAAGTCCGTCACCGGAATGACGCCAAAAGCCTGGCAGCAGGCGGCGCGCGGTCAACGTCTGCGCACGGCGCTTGCCCAGGGGGATACCGTTACCGATGCCGTGCTGGCCGCAGGCTTTCCCGACAGCAGCAGCTATTATCGTAAAGCCACGGATGCGCTTGGTATGACGGCGAAACAGTACCGCAAAGGCGACGTGGCGGTGCAATACGCCATCGACGACTGCTCATTAGGACGCTGTCTGGTTGCTGAAAGCGAGCGGGGGATTTGCGCAATACTGCTCGGTGACGACGATGCCGAATTAGCCGGGGAGCTGGCGACGCTGTTTCCAAAAGCAGAGCCCGCGCCGCAGGAAGATGCCTTCGCGCAGCGTATCCGCCAGGTGATTGCCAGTATTGATAACCGCGCAGCGCCGCTTGAACTGCCGCTGGATATACGCGGAACCGCGTTCCAGCAGCGAGTCTGGCAGGCCCTTCGTGAAATTCCCTGCGGTGAAACGGCAAGTTATCAGCAGGTGGCGCAGGCGATTGGACAACCCAACGCGGTACGTGCCGTCGCGGGAGCCTGTGCGGCAAACAGGCTGGCGATTGTGATCCCCTGTCACCGCGTTGTCCGTAACGATGGCGCACTGTCGGGTTACCGATGGGGGACGGCGCGAAAAGCGCTATTGCTAAAACGTGAGGCGAAACGCCAGGAGGGATAATGCTCGATCTTTTTGCGGATGCGGAACCCTGGCAGGAACCACTGGCACCGGGGGCGGTTATTTTGCGTCGCTTCGCGCTCTCCCGTGCGGCGGCGCTGCTTGCGGGTATAGAAGAGGTGACGGCGGTTTCCCCGTTTCGCCATATGGTCACGCCGGGCGGTTACACGATGTCGGTGGCCATGGCGAACTGCGGCGAATTAGGGTGGGCGACGAATGAACGAGGCTACCTGTATGCGCCTAACGATCCCGCGACCGGCCAGCCGTGGCCCCCGATGCCTGCGGTTTTTCAGGCTCTCTGCCACGAGGCTGCCGTTGCCGCTGATTATCCTGACTTCCGACCGGATGCCTGCCTGATTAACCGCTACGCCGTCGGCGCGAAACTCTCCCTGCATCAGGATAAAGATGAACCCGATCTCCGCGCGCCCATCGTCTCGGTATCGTTAGGGCTTCCTGCCGTCTTCCAGTTTGGCGGATTACGCCGTAACGATCCGCTCAAACGCATTATTCTGGAGCATGGCGACGTGGTGGTGTGGGGCAGGGAATCGCGGCTGTATTATCACGGCATTCAGCCTCTGAAACCCGGGGTGCATCCCCTCACTGGCGAGTACCGTTTTAACCTGACGTTTCGCCAGGCAGGGTTTAGTAAACAAAAATAAGAATTATTCTTGATGTACACGCCGGGCAGTTTACACTGCTGGCTGATTTTTATTGTCCGGATTGCCTGCATGCAACTACTTCTCCTTGTCTGGCGTCAGTATCGCTGGCCCTTCATTGCCGTCATGGCGTTAAGCCTTGCCAGCGCCGCATTGGGTATTGGCCTGATCGCGTTTATTAACGTGCGGTTGATTGAAATGGTCGATACCTCACTCTCTGTTTTGCCAGAGTTTCTCGGCCTGCTGCTGCTGTTGATGGCGGTTACGCTTGGCTCTCAGCTGGCGCTAACCGCGCTCGGCCACCATTTCGTTTTCCGTTTGCGCAGCGAATTTATCAAGCGGATCCTGGACACTCAGGTTGAACGGGTGGAGCAACTTGGCAGCGCCTCCCTGCTGGCGGGGCTGACCAGTGACGTGCGGGCTATCACCATCGCGTTTGTTCGTCTGCCGGAGCTGGTGCAGGGGATCATTCTGACCTTTGGCTCGGCGGCTTATCTTGCCTGGCTCTCCAGTAAAATGCTGGCGGTGACCGCTCTGTGGATTGCCATTACCATCTGGGGCGGCTTTGTGCTGGTGTCACGCGTCTATAAACACATGGCGGTGCTGCGCGAAACGGAAGATAAACTGTATAACGATTACCAGACGGTGCTGGAAGGGCGCAAGGAGCTGACCCTGAACCGCGAGCGCGCCGAGTATATCTTCAATCACCTCTATATCCCGGACGCGCGCGAATATCGGCATCACATCATCCGCGCCGATACTTACCACCTGAGCGCGGTGAACTGGTCAAATATCATGATGCTGGGCGCCATTGGCCTGGTATTCTGGATGGCGAACAGCCTGGGCTGGGCGGACACCAACGTGGCGGCAACCTACTCACTGACGCTGCTGTTTTTACGCACGCCGCTGCTCTCGGCGGTCGGCGCATTGCCCACCTTGCTGAGTGCACAGGTGGCATTTAACAAGCTCAAAAAATTCGACCTCGCGCCATTTAAGGCGGAATTCCCGCGCCCGCAAGCCTTCCCGGACTGGCATACGCTGGAGCTGCGCGACGTGACGTTCCGCTATAAGGACAACGCCTTCTCCGTGGGGCCGGTCAACCTGACGATTCACCGCGGTGAACTGCTGTTCCTCATCGGCGGTAACGGCAGCGGTAAATCCACGCTGGCGATGTTGCTCACCGGACTCTACCAGCCGCAGTCGGGCGAGATTTTGCTGGACGGTAAGGCGCTGAGTGCCGGGAAACCTGAGGACTACCGCAAGCTCTTTTCGGCGGTATTTACCGACGTCTGGCTGTTCGATCGGCTGCTCGGCCCTGAAGGGCAGCAGGCCAATCCTGTGCTGGTGGAAAAATGGCTGGCACAGCTGCAGATGTCGCACAAGCTGGAGCTTCAGGACGGTAAAATTCTCAACCTGAAGCTCTCTAAAGGGCAGAAGAAGCGCGTGGCGCTGCTGCTGGCGCTGGCGGAAGAGCGCGATATCATTCTGCTGGACGAATGGGCGGCGGATCAGGATCCCCACTTCCGCCGTGAGTTCTATCAGGTGCTGCTGCCGCTGATGCAGGAGATGGGCAAAACCATTTTCGCCATTAGCCACGACGATCACTACTTCATTCACGCCGACCGTCTGCTGGAGATGCGCGATGGCAAGCTGAGCGAATTGACCGGTGACGAGCGTGCGGCGGCCTCGCGTGATGCGGTGGCGCGCACGGCCTGATGCCCTCACCTTAACCCTCTCCCACAGGGAGAGGGGATAGATCGTGGCGGTAATGCCGTTTTTTTCTTCATCCCGTCCCGTTGTTTATTCTTATTTACATATCCTCGCGCTATGCTTAACGCCAACTCATTTAATGGATTTATGATTGATGTCGGTATTAAAGAAAAACAGCGCCAGGCAGCGCGATCAGGAGCGTGCGCGACTCATCTGGCTTCTCACGACCGATAAAGCGGTCACTTCTACGTTATTAGGCAAACTGACCCTGGCTGAGCAATATGATGTCGGCACTTTAGCCGACGATATTGCTGAGGTAGGTGCGCTGGTTGCTCATTTACCCCCGCCGGATCTGGCGGATACGCTCGAAGCACTTCCCTCCGAAGAGCGTCACGCCCTGTGGCGTCTGGTGCAGGATCACGAGCGCGGGCAGGTACTGCTTGAAGCTTCGGAAAACGTCTGGGATGACCTGATCGACGAGATGAGCGACCGGGACATCCTCGATGCGCTGCAAACGCTGGATATCGACGAACAGATTTACCTTGTACAACACCTGCCGCGTAACCTGACCGGTCGCCTGCTGGCCTCCCTGCCTGCCGATGAGCGCGCGCGTGTCCGTCAGGTGATGCACTACGAGAAAAATAGCGTCGGCGCGATCATGGAGTTTGGCGTTATCACGGTGCGTCCGGACGTCACGCTCGGTACCGTGCAGCGCTACCTGCGTCGCCTAGGCAAGATGCCGGATAACACCGATAAACTGTTCGTCACCTCGCGGGATAAAACCCTGCTTGGCGAGCTGGAGCTGAAAACGATCCTGCTTAACAGCACCCAGCGGCGAGTCAGTGAGGTGATGGAAAACGAGCCGATGGTCTTCTCTCCGGAAGACGATGCTGAAAAAGCGGCACGTACCTTCGAACGTGACGACCTCGTGAGTGCGGCCGTCGTGGATTCCGTCGGCAAGCTGATGGGCCGTCTGACGGTTGATGAGATCGTTGACGTGGTCTACGAAGAGACCGATAACGACCTGCGCGCGCTCGGGGGGATCAGCGCCGAAGATGACGTCCACGCCTCCGTCGGTAAGGCGGTGAAAACGCGCTGGGCGTGGCTTGCCATTAATTTGTGTACCGCCTTTATCGCCTCCCGCGTAATCGATGGCTTTGAACACACCATTTCACAGCTGGTGGCCCTGGCGTCATTAATGCCGATTGTGGCCGGGATTGGCGGCAACACCGGAAACCAGACCATCACGATGATCGTCCGCGCGCTGGCGCTGGAAAATATTCAGCCCGGCAATTTCGCCTTTCTGATCTTCAGGGAGATGGGGGTGGCGCTGATCAACGGCCTGGTGTGGGGCGGCATTATGGGGGGCATCACCTGGTGGCTGTATGACGATATGGCCTTAGGCGGGGTGATGATGCTGGCGATGGTGCTGAATTTACTGGTGGCATCGATGATGGGGGTCATTATTCCACTGACCATGACCAAGCTGGGGCGCGACCCCGCGGTGGGGTCGAGCGTGATGATCACTGCCATCACCGATACCGGTGGTTTCTTTATTTTTCTTGGGCTTGCAACGCTTTTTCTGCTTTAAGACGACGTTTAATGCGGGCGGGAAGCAGTGCCATGACGATAATCCCCCCCAGCACGCCAATCGCCAGGTTACCGGTTGATACCGTTGCGGCGACCGTCACCAGCATCACGACGGTTTCCGCAACAGGTGCATTTTTTACCGTTGCGGGCTGAATGCTGTGCCAGCTGAAGGTTTTGATGGCGACTATCGCCATAATGCCTGCCAGCACCGCCATCGGAATTTTAGCCATCACGTCGCTCAGCGCCGTCACCAGCACCAGTAAAACGATACCAGCCGCTAACGTTGAAATACGGCTTCGGCCTTTCCCCATCTCCACGTTGACGATGGTTTGTCCAATCATCGCGCAGCCTGCGATCCCTCCATAGAGCCCGGCCAGGATATTGCCCACGCCCAACCCGATGCTTTCACGGCGTTTACTGGACGGGGTGACGGTCAGTTCATCCACCAGCTTCGCCGTCAGCAGTGACTCCAGCAGCCCGACGAACGCAATGCTTAACGCGCACGGCCAGATAATGCTTAACGTTTCTATGTTCAGGGGGACCAGCATTTCCGTCAGTCCCGGTAACCCGCCACTCATCGAGCCTTCATCACCCACCGTCGGCAGAATTTGCCCGCTGGTAACGGTGAACAACGTGAGCACCACTATCGCAATCAGCGGGGAAGGGATGCTTTTGATATAGCGCGGCACCCACAGCACGATAAGCAGCGTGAGCACGAACAGGCCGACGATTAACGGGCTTCGGCTCCAGAAGTGCGGAACCTGAGCAAAGAAAATTAAGATGCCGAGGGCGTTAACAAACCCGGTCATCACCGACTGAGGGATAAAGCGCATCAGCCTTGCCATGCCCAGTGCGCCAAACAGTATTTGGATCACCCCCGCCATGAGAACCGCCGGAAGAATGTACTGCACGCCGTGCTGGTGCACCATCGGGCCAATAACCAGCGCCACGGAACCGGCCGCCGCCGTGACCATCGCCGGACGACCGCCCAGCACAGACAAAGCAAAACACAACACCACGGAGGCGATCAGGCTGACTTTGGGATCAACGCCTGCAACCACCGAAAATGAGATCACTTCAGGGACCAGGGCCAGGGCGGTAATGACGCCCGCCAGCGTTTCACGCACCAGAAGTTTTGGCGAGCTAAGGACCGTGGTGACGCGGTCTTCGCCGGGTACAGCAGAATGGGGTAAGGACATAACTCTTCGCAGATTAGGGCAGGCTTCCGTGCGCGCGATCACAAAACGCCACATACTAGCCAGTAAACCCACGATTTACCAGCCACATCGATAATTCCTTACAAACAACCCACCATTAAATTTCACAATTACAATAATTTCGTAACCTTTAAACAATATTTAAAAGTTGTTACCGTGCCTCCGCAGCTTTTTTCACCTGCAATTTCCACGCATCAAGCACTTTTACACTAAGGCATAAATTATGAAAAAAATGACTGCCATGCTCTTTTCTCTGGCCGTGGGGCTTAACACCGTCTCTATGGCGGCGAAAGCTGACACCCCTAAAGAGCAGGAAACGGACGTCCTTTTAATTGGTGGCGGTATCATGAGCGCCACGCTGGGAACCTATCTGCAAGAACTTCAGCCGGACTGGTCCATGACCATGGTCGAGCGCCTTGATGGCGTGGCGCAGGAAAGTTCGAACGGCTGGAACAACGCCGGTACCGGACATTCGGCACTCATGGAACTGAACTATACGCCGCAGAAAAAGGACGGTTCCATTAGTATCGAGAAGGCGGTAGAGATCAACGAAGCGTTTCAGATCTCACGCCAGTTCTGGTCTCACCAGGTCAACAGCGGCGTGATGCATGACCCGCACTCCTTCATTAACACCGTACCGCACATGAGCTTTGTGTGGGGCGAGCAGAACGTCAACTTCCTGCGCGCGCGTTACGCTGCGCTGCAGCAGAGCACGCTCTTCCGTGGGATGAAATACTCTGAAGACCACGCTCAGATCAAAGAGTGGGCGCCGCTGGTGATGGAAGGTCGTGACCCGAACCAGAAAGTGGCCGCGACCCGGACCGAAATTGGTACCGACGTTAATTATGGCGAAATTACCCGTCAGCTGGTGACGTCTCTGAAGAAGAAAGAGAACTTCAACCTGCAGCTCAGCACCGAAGTGCGTGGTTTTAAGCGCAACGCGGATAACAGCTGGAGCGTGACCGTTGCCGATCTGAAAAACAACGAAGCCGAGCACGTCATCAAGGCGAAGTTTGTCTTTATCGGTGCCGGTGGGGCGGCGCTGAAACTGCTGCAGGAGTCCGGTATTCCTGAAGCTGACGACTATGCGGGCTTCCCGGTTGGCGGTCAGTTCCTGGTATCCGAGAACCCGGAAGTGGTGAATCGTCATCTGGCAAAAGTGTACGGTCAGGCTTCCGTCGGTGCACCGCCGATGTCTGTTCCGCACATCGACACCCGTATGCTTGACGGTAAGCGCGTGGTGCTGTTCGGACCGTTCGCGACTTTCTCCACCAAGTTCCTGAAAAATGGCTCCCTGTGGGATCTGCTCAGCGCCACGACCACCTCTAACGTCAAGCCGATGATGGACGTGGGTCTGGATAACTTCGATCTGGTGAAATATCTCATCAGCCAGGTGATGCTCTCTGACGAGGAACGCTTCGAGGCGCTGAAAGAGTACTATCCGCAGGCGAAGAAAGAAGACTGGCGTCTGTGGCAGGCGGGACAGCGCGTTCAGATCATCAAGCGTGACCCGAAAGAGGGTGGCGTGCTGCGTCTGGGTACGGAAGTGGTGAGCGATAAGGATGGCACGATTGCCGCGCTGCTGGGCGCGTCACCGGGTGCATCTACTGCTGCGCCAATCATGCTGCACCTGATGGAAAAAGTGTTTAAAGATAAAGTTGCCAGCCCGGAATGGCAGGCGAAGCTGAAAACGATCATTCCATCCTACGGTACGAAGCTGAACGGGAATGTCGACGCGACGGAGCAGGAGCTGGAATACACCAGCCGCGTATTGCAGTTGCAATATGTGAAGCCGCAGGCAGCGGATGCTGCGCCAAAGGCGGAACTGAAGCCTCAGGCGGAAAACAAACCGGTTGCGGATATCGCCCTGTAAGGTAAAAGCAAAACGGTAACATTCGTTACCGTTTTTAGTGTTGTAGGTCGGGTAAGGCGAAGCCGCCACCCGACTTAATTTCAACGTACTACCGCTTGTCCGACATTCTCATCCGCTTTCCATACGCGGTATTTCACTTCTACATTTTCAGGCGTATACACCACGACAGGCAACTTGCTGTTATAGCGCAGCAGACTGTTATCACCCAGATATGCCGTTACAAATTTCTTCTCTTTCTTGCCGTCCGGGCACGCCATCATGGTGGAGACGGGGGAGGTCACTTTGTCGAAGACGTAGTAATCGTAGCCCCAACCTTCCAGCGTTTTGCTCTCCAGCTGGCCGCCCAGTCGGTGCTGGTTACAATCCACTTCCAGCGTTTTACCAATCAACAGCTCCACTTTGTAGTTCGCTTCGTCCTGCAGAACCGGTAGCTGAATCACCTGACGTTTCATCCCTTTGTCCGCTTTCGGATAGGGGGCAACTTTTTCCAGCGGCTGCTCTTTTTGGGTTTCGCTGGCGAAAGCGCCGGTGCTGATGCACGCGGCAATCAGGGCGATGGCACATTTAGGTGCGTTTTTCATTGTCATTCCTTTATGTCAAAACGAGCCGAATCAGATTAGCATAACACTTATGAATGATTAGCGTCATTTACTTACATTTTCAATATAAGTGGTGTAATGAACCTGACTTGCACTATAAATCCAGTTTTTTGTGCTGAAATGGTATCTGGCGGCAGATCGTGTTATTTTGAACGCCACATAATGTTATTCATCTGTAAAGGGAAGAGAGATGGTTCGTGCAAAACTGAAAACACCTGAAGGCCGCAAGTTCCTCCTGGCGCTACTGGTTGTGTTTATGATTGCGGCCGCGTGCGTGGGGCGGGCAACCATTGTTGGCGTTATCGAACAGTACAACATTCCTCTCTCCGCCTGGACCACCAGCATGTATGTTCTGCAATCGGCGATGATCTTCGTTTACAGCCTTGTCTTCACCGTTCTGCTTGCCATCCCGCTGGGTATTTTCTTCCTGGGTGGACGTGAGAAGCACTAAGCGCCGACGTGCGATAAGGAAGCCATCCTGCGGGGTGGCTTTTTTATGCATAAAAAAAACCAGCCATAAGAGGCTGGTTTTCAATGTATTTTTGGTCGGCACGAGAGGATTTGAACCTCCGACCCCCGACACCCCATGACGGTGCGCTACCAGGCTGCGCTACGTGCCGACGCATAAAAAGATACTACTCGATTCCGTTTCGAATGCAAGAGAATCTGTCGCTAACTGGTTTATAATTAATCAGTTAGCGATAAAGCGCTTCTCATCCGTCAGGACCTGCAGCAACAGGCTCAGCTGCGGTTTCTGGTCCTTCAGCCGTTCACCCTGCAGATTATACGTCTGGTAATTTCCGTTACTGTTCAGCACCAGCGTCAGCGTCGGTGTGGTCACCGCCAGCGTGTTACCGTCTGCTGATGTCACCCAGTTATGGCGACGCGCGGCGCTGAAGAGATCCTGCCCCTGCGAATACTCGTTTGCTGGCGTACTGACGTGCAGCAGGCGTTGCATCAGGGTCGTCATAACATCTTTATGTTCAGTGAGCATATTGATGCGCTGCGCAGGCGTTCCCGGCCAGTGGATCACCAGCGGTACATGCAGGTTCGGGCGTGACCAGCTCATGCTCTTCGTTTCGTCGCCGAGCGGTACACCATGACCTGCGGTCACAATCACGACAGTGTTATCGAGCTTGCCTGATTTGCGTAGCGCGTCAAGAACGCGGCCGATCTGCGCGTCAACATTGCTGGCCGCACGGCTGTATCGGCGGGCAAAGCCAGTCTGGTTGCTGTCGTCAAGCGTGGTGCCGTTAAAGGCCACCCACGAGAACCAGCGGTTATCTTCCTGGGCGTAGCGCTGCAGCCAGTTTATCCACTGGTTTGCGGTCTGGGTATCAGACTGGCTCTGCGCAGCAGGCAGCGAGAAATCAGACAACAGCGCCTGGCGGTAGAGTGGGCTGTTAAAGCCATCGGATGAGAACAACCCTAACTGATAGCCTTGCTGATTCAGTCCGGTAATTAGCGCCGCAGGAATGCGTGCAGCCAGAACGCCATCCATGTATCCGGCAGAAATGCCATAGAACAGGCCAAAGATGCCCGCATCGGTAGTGTTCCCGGAACTCATATGCTGGGTGAACGAGACGTTTTGACTCGCGAAATCGGCCAGCGCAGGCATCTGCTTCTCGTAACGGGAATAGTTCAGACCATCGACGGTAATCAGCAGGACGTTTTGTCCGCGGCCCATATCGCGATAGCGCAGTTCACTCAGCGGATACTGAACGCTGACCGCTTCCGGATTACCCTGTTCGACCAGACGACGCTGATACTCCTGGGCATCTAACAGGCCGTGTTTCTCAAGGAAGCGACGGGCCGTCATTGGGTACGAGAGCGGCAGGTTGGCACGCTGCATCGTAATAGGGCGATAGAAGTTCGCATCCGCCCAGATGTACATGATGTGCGAACTGATAAATGAGATGAAAAAGAGTGCGGCGACGGGCTTCGCGTAGTGGCGGCGTCGGGTCAGGCTGCGGAGCTTTTGCCAGCTCCAGGTGGCGAACAACATCTCAATCAGCAGGATCACCGGGACGCTGATAAACATCAGCTGCCAGTCACGGGCCGTTTCGTTCTGGTCAGGGTTGATCACCAGTTCCCAGACGATAGGGTTAAGATGCAGGTGGAAACGGGTGAACACTTCACTGTCGATAAGCAGCAGCGTCATCCCTGCTGTGGCAAGGATCGCGGATAAGAACCGCATCAGACGCTGCGACATGACGATAAACGTCAGAGGAAACAGGATCAGCAGATAGGTGGCGAATACCAAAAAGCTAAAGTGACCGACAACGCTTATCCAGGAGTAGATACGCCCGGTTAGCGTGGTTGGCCAGTCTGCGACAAACAGATAACGACAGCCAATCACCGCCGCTAACAGAATGTTAAACAGGGCAAACCAGTGTCCCCAGCTGACCATCTGGGAGACTTTTTCACGGTAGCGCTGACGATTCGTCACCATAAACTGTTGTTCGTTTCCCTTAATGGGCCTGGTCGTTGCTGACGGATGACTGTAACGCCTGGGCGAAAGATTTTGCGATCGCCTGACGCTGAGCCGGAGCAACGCTGGTGTTGATAAGGTTGGTGACCATATTTCCCAAAACCATCAGGGAGAGATCGGTCGGCGTTTTATGTTTTTCCAGTACGTTGACCAGCTCACTGAGCAGTTGTTCAACGTGTTCATCACTGTAGCGGGAATGTTGTGGCATAAATCAAAATCAGTTTGTTGATGAAAGGGCAACATATTACCGTAGCAACAGCTTTTTTTCCCCTTTTTTATCTGTTGTTGCACACATGTCCTGGTGGTGGTTGAATACCGCCCGGTCTAAAAGGAGAGTTTATCATGAGTCTGGAAATCAACCAGATTGCCTTGCACCAGCTTATCAAGCGTGATGAGCAAACCCTTGAAGTGGTGCTACGCGATTCGTTACTGGAACCCACGGCGACCGTTGTGGAAATGATGGCTGAGTTGCATCGCGTCTACAGCGCCAAAAATAAAGCCTATGGTCTGTTCAGCGAAGAGAGTGAACTGGCTGATAGCCTGCGCCTGCAGCGTCAGGGGGAAGAGGATTTCCTGGCGTTTAGCCGCGCGGCCACCGGGCGTCTGCGCGACGAGCTGGCAAAATATCCCTTCGCCGACGGCGGCATCGTCCTGTTCTGCCACTATCGCTACCTGGCGGTAGAGTATCTGCTGGTTACCGTGCTGAATAACTTGAGCAGCATGCGCGTGAATGAGCAACTGGATATCAGCTCGACGCATTATCTGGATATCAACCATGCGGATATTGTGGCGCGGATTGATTTGACCGAGTGGGAAACCAACCCGGAATCGACCCGCTACCTGACCTTCCTGAAAGGGCGTGTGGGCCGCAAAGTGGCCGATTTCTTTATGGATTTCCTCGGCGCCAGCGAAGGACTTAACGCCAAAGCGCAGAACAAAGGGCTGTTGCAGGCGGTAGATGACTTTACGGCTGAGGCGCAGCTCGATAAATCTGAACGCCAGAACGTGCGTCAGCAGGTTTACAGCTACTGCAACGAACAGCTGCAGGCGGGGGAAGAGATTGAGCTGGAGTCGCTGTCAAAAGAGCTGGCGGGCGTCAGCGAAGTCAGCTTCCAGGCGTTCACCGCAGAGAAAGGCTATGAGCTTGAAGAGAGCTTCCCAGCGGATCGCAGTACGCTGCGTCAGTTAACCAAATTTGCCGGGAGCGGCGGTGGGTTAACCATCAACTTCGATGCCATGCTGCTGGGGGAACGTATCTTCTGGGATCCTGCCACCGATACGCTGACCATCAAAGGCACGCCGCCAAACCTGCGCGATCAGCTTCAGCGTCGCACCTCGGGCGGTAAATAACCGCCATAAAAAACCCCGCCGAAGCGGGGTTTTTCTCGACAGGTTTGCGATTACGCGCGAACGAAGTCGATGTGAGTCAGTTTTGGCTTGAACGCGTGACGCTGAACAGCCTGAACTTTCACTTTTTCTTCTTTACCGCCAACAACGATGGTCAGAACTTCGCTGTAGAATTCAGCTTTGGTCTGCAGGTTCCATACTTTGTCGTGATCCAGTTCGATTGCAACTGGAGCAGCTTCGCCACCGTAAACGATAGCCGGGAACTTGTTAGCGGTACGCAGGCGGCGGCTCGCACCCTTACCCTGCACGTTACGTACTTCTGCTTCGATAGTGAACATTGATTTCTCTCTGTATTTAAAACCCTACTACAGGCGACCCAGCAGCAGGTGAGTGTTCTGCCCCACGGATGTGAAGCGGGCGGCATTTTATACTCAAACGCTGTCCACATCAATGAAAAGTCCTGCTAACCACGCAATTCATTTGCCCGACGATAGCGACCTTCATAGTCAAAGACCTTCTCACGTACCTGCCAGAACTGGCCTTTTTTGCGGGCGACAACAAAATCCGGATGGCGCAGCAGCGCCTGCTGATGCACGATATCCGCCACGGTGATCCAGCGCAGCGGCACGCCAGGCGTGCGGGTATGCGGGCGGATAAACAGTTGCTCAAATGCCGTGCGCTGGGCTGGCGTCTGTACCCGGAACCGCTCGCTGACGTCAGCGCCGTCCTCGTCGTAATAGGTAATTTTTAGCCACTCGCCTTTTTCATCCGCGCCCGGCTGTAAGGCCATGCCGGAACAGCGCAGCACCAGCGCATCTTTCAGCTTCAGCGCCGCTTTCAGCATGTCGTCCGGGTCGACCAGCACCGTGTCGCACTCACGGCAGCGGCGGGCGGCAATGTCATTTTCGGCGTTGCACTGTGGACAGTTTTTGAAACGAAAACGGAAATCGCACTGCTCGCGATGCCCGTCATCATCTTCAAACCAACCCTGACAGCGGCGGCCAAAGTGTTCGATCAGCGTGCCGTCGGCGGTGGTTTTCCCCCAGAAGGTGTTGGCAAACCCGCAGGCTGGACAAAACACCTGTACCGGCACGTTGTCACTTTTGCCTTTTGGCGTGCCCACTTCGGGAGAGTAAAGATCGTGCGGGTTACCGGCGTAATCGAGGATCAGACAGTCAGTTTTGCCCGGTGCCAGGCGCAGACCACGACCGACAATCTGCTGATACAGGCTGACGGATTCCGTCGGGCGCAAAATCGCAATCAGGTCGACGTGCGGGGCGTCAAAACCGGTGGTTAGCACGGAAACATTCACCAGATAGCGGAACTGCTGGGCTTTAAACGCCTCAATTAGTCTGTCACGCTCAGGGCCGGGCGTTTCGCCGGTAATTAACGCGGCATCGTCAGCGGGGAGCAGTCCGGTAATTTCTCGCGCGTGCTCGACTGTCGCGGCAAAGATCATCACCCCTTTGCGCGTCGCGGCAAACTCCTCAATCTGGCTGATGATATGCGGCGTTATGCGCTTTTGCTTATTCAATTCCTGGTTGAGATCCGCTTCGCTGAATAAGCCGTTGCTCTGCGCCTGTAACCGGCTGAAGTCGTACTGTACCACCGGCATATCCAGCCGCTCGGGCGGCGTCAGGTAGCCGTGTTTAATCATGTAGCGCAGCGGAAGTTCGTAGATACAGTCGCTGAACAGCGCTTTTTCATCGCCACGCACCATGCCGTGATAATGAAAGCGGTAAATCCAGCCTTTGCCCAGGCGAAACGGGGTTGCCGTCAGGCCCAGCAGGCGTAAGTGAGGGTTCACCTCTTTCAGGTGCGTGAGGATTTGCTGATACTGGCTGTCGTCGTCATCGCTGATGCGGTGACACTCGTCGACAATCAGCAGCGAAAATTCGCTGCGAAACAGATCCAGGTTGCGGGCGACCGACTGCACGCTGCCAAAGACAACCTTACCGTGGCTCTCTTTACGCTTGAGCCCGGCGGCGAAAATATCGGCCTCCAGCCCCAGCGCGCAATACTTGGCGTGGTTCTGCGCGACCAGCTCTTTGACGTGCGCCAGCACCAGCACGCGGCCACGCGCCAGGCGGGCCAGCTCGGCAATGACCAGGCTTTTGCCTGCGCCGGTCGGGAGGACAATCGCCGCCGGTTCCCGGTGTTTGCGAAACCAGGCGAGGGTGGCGTCAACGGCTTCCTGCTGATAGGGACGAAGTGTAAAAGTCATGGTGTCTCAGTTTCGTTAATCCGCATATAGTATGCCACGAAACTTTTTCCCTTGAGTGGCGCAACCAGACCATTATACTGAACCGTTCCTGACTGCTTCTTTTTCGGACGCACGGTCCGACTTCCAGCACCATTAAGGCTAAAAAGATTTCATGCGACTTGATAAGTTTATCGCTCAGCAACTCGGCGTAAGCCGCGCTATTGCCGGGCGCGAAATTCGCGCCAGCCGCGTTACCGTGGATGGCGACATTGTGAGAGACAGCGCTTTCAAACTTCAACCTGAGCATCAGGTTGAATACGACGGCAATCCGCTGACCCAGCAGAACGGCCCGCGCTACTTCATGCTCCACAAGCCGGAAGGCTACGTCTGCTCAACGGACGATCCCGATCACCCGACGGTACTCTATTTCCTCGACGAACCGGTGGCGCATAAGCTCCATGCCGCGGGCCGCCTCGACATCGACACCACCGGGCTGGTGCTGATGACCGACGACGGGCAGTGGTCACACCGTATTACTTCCCCACGTCACCACTGCGAGAAAACCTATCTGGTCACGCTGGAGTCGCCGGTTGCGGATGACACTGCAGAGCAATTCGCGAAAGGCGTTCAACTACATAATGAAAAAGACCTGACTAAACCGGCGGTGCTGGACGTGATCACGCCGACGGAAGTCCGTCTTACCATCAGCGAAGGGCGTTACCATCAGGTTAAACGCATGTTTGCCGCAGTGGGTAACCGCGTTGTCGGTCTGCATCGCGAACGTATTGGCGCAATCGCGCTCGATCCCGACCTGGCGCCTGGCGAATATCGCCCGCTGACGGAAGAAGAGATCGCCAGCGTCGGTCTGCCTTCGCACTAATTTCAGGAGATTTCTGTGACCACCAGGCCACACTCGTCGTTCAAAATTGTCTTCATTCTTGGCCTGCTGGCCATGTTGATGCCGCTGTCTATAGATATGTATCTGCCCGCGCTGCCGGTCATTTCCGCGCAGTTTGGGGTACCTGCTGGCAGCGCACAGATGACGCTCAGCACCTATATTCTCGGCTTTGCTCTCGGCCAGTTATTGTACGGCCCGATGGCCGACAGCCTGGGGCGCAAACCGGTTATTCTGGGCGGAACGCTGGTCTTTGCCGGGGCGGCGGTGGCCTGCGCGCTGGCGCAAACCATCGATCATCTGATTTTCATGCGATTTTTGCACGGTCTGGCCGCTGCTGCAGCGAGTGTGGTGATCAACGCCCTGATGCGTGATATCTACCCGAAAGAAGAGTTCTCCCGCATGATGTCGTTTGTCATGCTGGTGACGACGATTGCGCCGCTGGTGGCTCCGATGGCCGGTGGGGCGGTTCTGGTGTGGTTTAGCTGGCATGCGATTTTCTGGATCCTGGCGCTGGCTGCACTGCTGGCCTCGGCAATGATTTTCTTCTTTATTGATGAAACGCTTCCTGCCGAGCACCGCCAGAAATTCCACATTCGCACCACAATAGGTAACTTTGCCTCGCTGTTTCGCCACAAGCGCGTGCTGAGCTATATGCTGGCAAGCGGGTTCAGCTTCGCCGGGATGTTCTCCTTCCTGAGCGCCGGGCCGTTTGTTTATATCGAGCTGAACCATGTTTCTCCGCAGCACTTCGGCTATTATTTTGCGCTCAATATCGTCTTCCTGTTTGTACTGACTATTATTAACAGCCGCTTTGTCCGGCGGGTCGGCGCGCTGAACATGTTCCGCGCCGGGCTGTGGATCCAGTTTGTGATGGCTGTCTGGCTGGTGGTCAGTGCATTCCTGGGAGTGGGCTTCTGGGCGCTGGTGATTGGCGTGGCGGCCTTTGTGGGCTGCGTGTCGATGATATCCTCAAATGCGATGGCGGTGATCCTCGATGAATTCCCGCATATGGCGGGAACCGCATCGTCACTGGCGGGGACGTTCCGCTTCGGCATTGGCGCCATCGTCGGGGCATTACTGTCTATGGCGACCTTCACCACGGCCTGGCCTATGCTATGGGCGATGGCGTTTTGCGCAACCAGCTCCGTCCTCTTCTGTCTTTATGCCAGCCGGCCACGGAAAGCGGCTCATTGATGAGCAGATAAGGCCCGACAGGGCCTTTTTTGTTGATACATATCAACCAAACCCGCGTTCGTTTATCCCGTGTTTGTTTATTTTATGTAAAATCTATTTATGTAAAAAGTCACATCATTGTATTCAAAAAGGTTGAGTTAGATCGCAGAAACGGGTACATATAGCGCCGACGCGAACCTCTATACCGATAAAAAAGCGCTGAATAGTGCAGGTTAGCGATGATGTGTTACTATAAATGTAAATAAATTGTGAAGTAAATTTTGCTTCCGGGGAACGAACGTGAATACATTACAACTCTCCATTGTCCATCGCTTGCCCCAGAGCTATCGCTGGTCGGCGGGTTTTGCAGGTTCGAAAGTTGAACCGATTCCGCAAAACGGCGCGGGCAGTGACAATTGCCTCGTGGCGTTCAAACTGTTGAGCCCAAGCGACGAAAATGCGTGGCGGGTGATGGAGCGTCTCAGTCAGGCCCTGACGGATATCGAAGTGGACAGCTCCGTACTGGAGTGCGAAGGCGAGCCGTGCCTGTTTGTTAAAAGCCAGGATGAATTTGCCGCCACCTGCCGTCTGAAAAACTTTGGTGTTGCGATTGCTGAGCCTTTTTCCGGCCAGTACCCGTTCTGAGCGCTAGTCTGCTGCCAGCAGCTGGCGCGTGTAGCTCTGCGTTGGCGCAGTAAATACGCGCTGGCATTCTCCCTGTTCGACCACCTCACCCTGTCGCAAAACAATCACCTGATGGCATAGCGCCCGCACCACCTGCAGATCGTGGCTGATGAAGATATAGGCCAGCCGATGCTTTTCCTGTAGCCATTTCAGCAATGCCAGAATCTGCGCCTGGACGGTTCTGTCCAGAGAGGAGGTGGGTTCATCCAGAATAATCAACTCCGGTTTCAGGATCAGCGCACGGGCGATGGCGATACGCTGGCGCTGCCCGCCGGAAAATTCCGCAGGATAACGGTGACGGGTATCGGGATCTAAGCCCACTTCGGCCATCGCCTGTATGACCTCCTGCTCACGCTGCTGCGCGTTCAGGCCGGGCTGGTGAACGCGCAAACCCTCTTCGACAATCTGCAATACGCTGAGCCGCGGGTTAAGTGAGGAGTTGGGATCCTGAAACACCACCTGCATACGCGGGCGCACCGGCAACATCTGGCGGCGGTTCCAGCGGTGCAGCGGCATGTCGTCAAAAAGGATCTCGCCCTGAGAGGCAATTAAGCGCAGCAGTGCCAGACCGGTGGTGCTTTTACCCGAACCGGATTCACCCACCAGCCCCAGGGATTCACCGGGACGCAGCGAGAAGCGGATATTTTTGAGGACCGGGTTTGGGTCGATGATACGCCGCAGAATGCCTTTGCGGATCGGGAAGGAGACGGACAAATCCTCAACGCGCAGCAGCGGAGTGCTGTCCGCCGTGAGCGGAACCGGGTCGCCGGAAGGTTCGCTGTTGAGCAGACGCTGCGTATAAGGGTGCTGTGGCGCGTTTAGCAGCGTGGATGCGCTATTCTGTTCAACGCATCGGCCGTTTTGCATGACCGCGACGCTGTCCGCCAGCTTTTTCACAATACTCAGGTTGTGCGTGATAAACAGCAGGCTCATGTTCAGCTCGTCGCGCAGCTCCCGCAGCAGCGTCAATATTTGCGCCTGCACCGTCACGTCCAGCGCCGTCGTCGGCTCGTCGGCAATTAACAGTTCGGGCCGGGTGAGCAGAGCCATAGCAATCATCACTCGCTGGCGTTCACCGCCGGAGAGCTGATGCGGAAAATCATTCAGCCGTTTGGCCGCATTGCGTATGCCCGTCCGTTCAAGACAATCCAGTATTTCCCCCCGCGCAGCCTCTTTGCGCATGCCCCGGTGCAGAGACAAGACTTCATAGAGCTGTTTCTCCAGGGTATGCAGGGGGTTGAGAGAGACCATGGGCTCCTGGAAGATCATGGCAATTTTATTGCCGCGAATACCGCGCAGGGTATGTTCGTCGGCATGAAGCAGTGAACTGCCGTGAAAAAGAATATCCCCCTGCGGATAGCTCGCCGGTGGTGAAGGCAGCAGCCGCAGGATAGAGAGCGCTGAAACACTCTTACCTGAACCGGATTCCCCCACCAGGGCCAGCGTTTCACCGCGCTGGATCTGCAGCGACAAATCGGTGACCACGGTGCGCGTCTCACCCTGTTTCGAGAAAGCAATCGACAGGTTATCAATACTGAGAAGAGGCTGGGTCATCTTATACCGCCTTATTGGGGTCAAAGGCATCGCGCACGGCTTCGCCAATAAAAATCAGCAGCGAAAGCAGCACGGCCACGGAAAGAAAGGCGGTGATGCCTAACCACGGTGCCTGAAGGTTATTCTTGCCCTGCAGCAGCAGTTCGCCGAGCGACGGTGAGCCCAACGGCAGGCCAAAGCCCAGAAAATCCAGCGAGGTGAGGGTGGTAATGGAGCTGCACAGAATAAACGGCAGGAAGGTGAGCGTGGCCACGACGGCATTAGGCAGCATATGGCGGAAGATGATCCCCCGGTCGCTCACCCCAAGCGCCTGCGCGGCGCGAATATAGTCGAAATTGCGGGTGCGCAGGAACTCCGCCCGCACGACACCCACCAGCGCCATCCAGCCGAACAGAACGGTGATGCCGAGCAGCCACCAGAAGTTCGGCTGTACCACGCTGGACAGCAGGATGATCAAAAATAGCGTTGGCATACCGGACCAGACTTCGATGATACGCTGGCCCCACAGGTCAATTTTCCCGCCGTAGTAGCCCTGAACGGCACCCGCCACCACGCCCATCACGCTGGAGAAGATTGTCAGCATCAGCCCAAAGAGAATTGAAATCCGTGTGCCATAGAGAATGCGTGCCAGCACATCACCACCGTTAGCGTCCGTCCCCAGCCAGTTTTGCGTCGAGGGTGGGGAAGGGAAGGGGGTCGTGGTGGCAAAGTTTATGCTGTTCGCACCAAAACGCACCGGCGCCCAGAGGGCCCAGCCGTGCTGCTCAATCTGCTGGCGCAGCCACGGATCCTGATACTCCGCCGGTGTTGCAAACGGGCCACCAAAGTCGCTTTCGCTGTAGTTAGCCAGCACCGGCACATACCAGCGGTCGTTAAAATGCACCAGCAGCGGTTTGTCGTTGGCGATAAGCTCCGAACACATGCTCAGGACAAACAGGACGGCAAAAATCCACAGCGACCAGTAGCCGCGACGGTTGTAGCGAAAACGGGCCCAGCGGGCCTGGTTGACGGGGCTTAAACGCGGCATCAGCGGCCCTCAAAATCAATTCGGGGATCGACCAGCGTATAGCTGATATCGCTGACGATATTCAGCAGCAGGCCAATCAGGGTGAAAATATAGAGTGTGCCAAACATCACCGGATAATCACGCGACACGGTGGCCTCATAGCCCAGCAGCCCCAGACCGTTGAGCGAGAACATCACCTCTATCAACAGTGAGCCGGTAAAAAACATACTGATGAACGTGGCGGGAAATCCGGCAATCACCAGCAGCATGGCGTTGCGGAAGACGTGTTTCCACATAATCTGCTTCTCGCTGACCCCTTTGGCGCGGGCCGTGACAACATACTGCTTGCGGATTTCATCGAGAAACGCGTTTTTGGTCAGCATGGTCAGAGCGGCAAACCCACCGATCACCGTGGCCAGAACCGGCAGCGTGATATGCCAGAGATAGTCGGTGATTTTCTGATACCACGGCAGCGTGCTGAAATCGGCGGAGACTAAACCTCGTAGCGGGAAGATGTCGAAATAGCTGCCCCCGGCAAAGAAGACGATCAGCAGGACGGCAAACAGGAACGCCGGGATGGCATAGCCGATGATGATGAAGGTGCTGCTCCAGATATCGAAGCGGCTGCCGTTGTAAACCGCTTTACGGATCCCGAGCGGGATAGAGACCAGGTAGATAATCAGCGTTCCCCACAGCCCCAGCGTGACCGAAACCGGCAGGCTTTGCTTGATCAACGTTAACACTGACGCACTGCGAAACAGGCTATCGCCAAAATCAAAGCGGATATAATCCCAGAGCATCTTGAAATAGCGCTCGTGAATGGGCTTATCGAAGCCGTAGCGGTGGGTGATCTCGGCGATCACCTCAGGATCAAGCCCGCGCCCGCCGCGATAGTGGCTTTCACTGATATTCCCCACGCCGGTACGCGCATGGCTCGCGCCCATGCCTTCGCCGCCGCCGCCGGGCATGCCGCCGTTGTTACCAAACTCAATAGCAGCAATCGCCTGATCGACCGGGCCGCCGGGGGCGATTTGCACGATAAAAAAGTTAATGGTGATGATGGCCCACAGCGTGGGAATGACCAGCAGCAGACGGCGAATCAGATAGGCACCCATGATGATTCCTTATCGCCGCTCAGCGGGCAGTCTGGCGGCTTTATTGACGTCATACCACCAGGTGTCAAAGCCCAGCGAGTAGACAGGGCGCACGGCAGGTACGGAGAATTTATCCCAGCGTGCCAGACGGTCTTCGCCCATATACCACATGGGCAGCATGTAGTAGTTCCAGGTTAAGACCCTGTCGAGGGCACGGCCGAGCGGCAGGAGTTTTTCTTTATCGCCCTGCGCCGCCACAATTTTCGCAATCAGCGCATCAATCGCCGGGCTTTTTACGCCTGGCGCATTGTATGAGGAGTCGATGTAGCTGGAAGCCCAGGAAATTTGCAGGTCCGAGCTCGGCCACGGCTGGGCGGGCCACAGACGCTGCATCATGTCGTAATCACGGCTGCGCATGCGGTTGGTGATCTGTGCGTTATCAACCTGGCGAATGTTCATGGTAATCCCCAGTCGCTCCAGGTTGTGCTTAAACGGCAGTACCCACTGATCGTTGCCCCCGGATGAGAGCAGCAGCTCAAAGCTGAGAGGCTTACCCGTTTTGGCATCCACGCGCTTTTGATTTTTAAGGTGCCAGCCCGCCTCATCCAGCAGCTTGCTGGCCTTCAGCAGGTTGTCGCGGTCGTAGCCGTCACCGTTTGAGGCCGGGGGCTGAAAGACCGTGGTAAACACCTCCGGCGGCACTTCCGCCTTCAGCGGGGCCAGCAGAACCAGTTCGTCGGCTTTCGGATAATCACGCGCGGCATATTCCGTATTCTGGAAATAGCTGTTCGCACGGCTGTAAGCCCCGTAAAACAGCGCTTTGTTCATCCATTCAAAATCAAAGGCCAGGGAAATCGCTTCCCGAACGCGGCGGTCAGCGAATACCGGACGCTGAATATTAAACGCCAGCCAGCGCGTGTCCTGGGCGGATTCGTTTTTATGCTCGTCTTTAACGATATAGCCTTTCGCGAAATTCTTGCCGATATAACGGGTCGCCCAGTTTTTCGCGCTGCTCTCCACGCGTAAATCGAAGGCGCCCGCTTTGAACGCTTCAAATGCGACATTATCGTCAAGGTAGTAATCATAGCGAAGGGTGTCGAAATTCCAGCGCCCACGGTTTACCGGCAGGTTTGCCGCCCAGTAATCTTTCACCCGGGAATAGACCACGTACTGCCCCATGCGCCAGTCGGTGATGCGGTAGGGGCCGCCGGCCAGCGGCGGCGTGGAGAGCGGGTCGCTGAGCTTATGATTTTTCCAGAACGATTCAGGCATAACCGGCAGCGAAAACAGGCTGAGCATATTCTCTTTATTCGGCTCGCTCAGCTCGATGCGCACGGTCAGGGGGGCAATGGCGCGCACCGTTGCGCCTTTATACACAATGCGGAACTGGGGTACGCCTTCGGTCATAAATTTATGAAACGTAAAGGCCACGTCGCTGGCCTTAACCGGCGAGCCATCGTGAAAACGGGCCCGGGGGTTGAGCGAAATTTCGGCCCAGGCGAAGTTATCCGCATAGCGGACATTATCAGCAATCAGCGGATAGTAGCTGCCGGGTTCATCATCGGAGGTCACAAAAAGCGTATCGTAAAGGGATTCCGTTCGCGCCGCCGCGACGCCACGCAGGGCGAAGCGGTTAAAGTTGTCAAATGTTCCCGTGGCGGAGAGTGTGACCTTTCCGCCTTTGGGGGCGGCAGGATTGACGTAATCGAAGTGCGTAAAATTGACCGCGTACTTTGGCTCGCCAATCACGGCGAACGCGATGTTTTCTTTGATGGTTTGCGCCTGGCTCGACAGGCTTGCTAATACCAACAAAAGCAACATGAAGCGCATAAACATCTCGCGGCGGCTCCCTTTTTTACAGACCGGCTCAGTTAAGCTGAATAATAAGTGACGTCACGGGCAATGTGAAATTATTCGGCCTGAGACGACACCTTATTTTGCCAGGTGCGGAACTGTTCCAGCGGCATAGGACGGCTAATCCAGTATCCCTGCAGGAAGTGGACGCCATGCTCACGCAGCCAGGCTGCCTGTTCCGGCGTTTCCACCCCTTCCGCAACGGTTAACATATTCAGCTTTCTTGCCAGCGTCAGCACAGCATCCAGCACCGGAGAGGTGACGGTTTCGGTGCCAATTGCGTTGACAAACCCACGGTCGATTTTCAGGTAGTCCATGGTGAAATGTTCAAGATAGATCAGCGCACTGTGGCCGGTACCGAAATCATCAATGGCGATTTCGAATCCTTCGTTATGTAGCCATTCGAAGAGGCTGCTGGCTTCCCGATGGTTAAGCATGTCGCGCTCGGTGATCTCCAGCACGATCTGGAAGTAATCTGGCGGCAGTAAGCTTTTGAAGGTGCGCATATCATCTTTGAAGCTTTCCGCATGCAGATGCCCCGGCGCGATATTGATCCCCAGCTTTGCGCCCGGCGGCAGCACGGTTTGTAACACCGGCGCATTGCGAATGATGAGGTCAAACAAATGCAGCGTCAGCGGGACAATCAGCTTTTGCGCTTCGGCAAAATTGATAAAGGCGTCCGGTGGGATCTCACCCATGGTCGGGTGTTTCCAGCGCATCAGCACTTCAACGCCCCGCATCTGAAGTGCATCCGTATCCACCACTGGCTGATAAACCACATAAAACTGACCGCGCTTGATGGCGCTCAGAATTTCTTTGCCCGGGTTGAGACGCAGGGTGAGGATGTAGAAGTTAAGCGATCCTGCCGCAATCCCGCATAACAGGCCGAAGAACAGGGCGAAGAGGATCTCGTCGCTCGTCCACTCCCTGGCGTACAGTTTGATGGTGAGAGGGACCTCTGTGAGCGTCGCGGTGCGCGCGGGCGTTTGATGTAAATCACTCGCCCTGACGAGGGTGCTTGAGGAGGTGGATAGTGCATTGTCGCCGATGATAATCGCGATGCCGGCAAACTCTTCCTGGCGCGCGGTATAAAGCAGGTACGGCGTCAGGTTGAGATTCACCGAGGTGAATACGCCGCCGTCCTTCACTAACGGATTACGATACCAGATGGCAATGGCGGGTCTGTTGGGCAGCATGGGCGTGCCGGGCAGCAGCGCGATATCAATCTGCTTGTTGATGTGCAGTTCGGGTATCAGCTCCTCCATCGGCGTATTCATCGGCCCTGTGGCTGACGAGCAGAACGCCATTTTGTTTCTGACCAGCAGAAAGGCGCGCACGTTGATGCTGAAGGCCGCGCGCGAGGTAAGCTCCGCGTTAACGTCCTGGCAATTATTCAGCGTGAGCGGCTGGAGTACGTCGATCGAGGTTTTCAGCTCCTCGAAATAGTTCTCCATGTAGATGCTCACATCCTTAATTAGCGTATCGAATCGGATTTCCCGCTTATGGTAGCTCCAGAAAAATTGCAATGAGCCCAGTAGGATAGCCGCGATCAGGCCGGTAATAATGCTGAAGAACAGTATCTTGCGATGACTGGCGAAGTAGCGGGTGAGCATAAACGTCGTGATTCCTGAATTGCCGCTGATTATATTCAGTGTAACGGGCAAAAAAAAGCACCGCCTAAGCAGTGCTTTTTTTTATTATATCGCCAGCCAAGGGATAACCAGCGATACAATCATGATATTAACTGCGTGTCAGTACGCGGCGCGCTTCGTTGTAGCGCTTCTTCCAGTACGGTTCGTTCATGCTGGAGATGGTGACGCCGCTGCTGGTGGAGGCATGTACAAACTGGTCATTACCAATGTAAATGCCAACGTGTCGACCTGTTGAACCAGCACGGAACAGAACTAAGTCACCGGTGCGCAGCTTGGTGCGGGAAATTGACTTGCCCATCTCCTGCTGTTCGTAGGTCGAACGCGGAAGATCTAATCCAAATTGCTCACGGAACGTACGTTGTACAAAACTGGAACAGTCAATACCTTTTTTAGTATTGCCGCCAAGACGATAACGCACGCCTTTCCAGTCAGCATACTGGTCCATAATACGGGACTTCACGTCCAGATTACGTACCATATTTTCAAATTCATCCTGAGAAGCTTGCAGTGAAGAGGAATCTTCCGTTCCCACAACACGCGTCTCAGGATGCATATTCTTTGCGGTGTTCGATGTACTACATGCAGATAACAGTACCGCGACTGCTATCGCCGGGATCCCCCGTAAGATATATCTCAGAAACGGTTGAGATTTGACCATTTTGTTTATTTTCCCTTGAAGTCCTTAACGACAAATATCGTTATAAAAATGCCAAACGTGACGAGACTAATTATCTGTACACAATGAGACAATTGTTTCTGATGACATTTGTGGCACAGCGCACAAAATTATTCACCATCGAAATAATTATCCCTATGGGGCAAAACGAGTTCGAGATTAACCGATTGCCTGGGGTATTGCGAGTAAAAAAACCGTTTTTTTTATAAGAAATTGTGATACAGAAAGTAAAAATGGGCAATTGCTCAAAATAGCGGCAGATCCGCAGCGTTATCGCGCAATTGCTTCATTTTTATCATGAATACGATGACGAGAATATGACAGCGTGAAAGGATCGGGGGACGTGATCTATCAGGGATCGCAATGATCCCTGACGATTAACGTTAAAAACGGTAGTTATTTGTTTAATACTTGTTGCTTTCTGCGCGGGAGATAGCGATCAAAAACGGCAATCAGGCGATCGCTCAAGGGGGTCATCAGCACCCACGGCAGACCAATCAGCACTGCTGAAAGAGAACCCACGACAATATCCGTCAGCCAGTGAGCGCCAATCATCACGCGCGGGAAGGCAAATATCACCACAATAAGCAGGGCAATAGTGAATGCCTTCTTGCCGAAATAGCGCAGCATGAAACCTGAAAAAATAAGCAGCATCATGCCGTGATCGCCCGGAAAACTGTCTTTCGACGCATCTTTCGTTGGAATATGCAGCAATTCGCTGACGCGGTAAATATTCGGGAAAGAGAGCGACGGGCTGGCGCGTTTTACCGGCATCAGATGTTGCGCCAGCTGATTAATAACCACCGCAGCCAGAAGCATCACCAGACCGATGATCAGGATACGGCGACGCCCTGTGCCATCCTCTTTGAGCCAGAAAGAGAGCATCAGACCGCCCATCGCCAGCAAGGAAATGCCGTCGAAGGCGCGGTTGTTGGTGATTGCCACCAGCCACAGGAACGCATCGCTCTTCACCAGCGCCTGGTTGAAGAAATGAAACAGGCCTGAATCCAGCGGGAACCAGAAACCGTGATTCGCCGGGATATACCAGGAGAAAAACAGCGCCAGACCGGCGACATTAAGCAGTAATATCAGGGGAAATCGAGTTGTCATAACGTTCAGCATAGAGTGAAAACTGGTGCAACGTTAGCCGCCTGAACTTAAACGAAGCTTCAACAGGCTGGACTGCAGGGCATTCCAGTCGGCGTTAACCGCACTAATTAACTCTATTCGGCTATCCGGCGGCGCGACGTTTTGCGTTTCGATAAAGAAATCCTCGCCCTGACGGTTGATCCGCACCAGCCCGTCTGGCGTGCGCATAATGCCTTTTACGCGATCAACCGGCGCAAGTCTGGCCCACTCAAGGATGCCTATGGTGTCGAAAACCGTATCGGCATCGAAAATCCATCCGCAGGCCTGATATCCCTGGCCGCTGTTCAGATTACGTCGCCAGCGCTGGTGCTCTGGCAGGCTAAGCGCCGCCAGTCCCTGTTTAACGGGATGGTGATGAGCATGCTCTGCGCTGGCCGGGAGTTCCGCCAGATTCTGGCGAGGCAGGTCGAGCAGGGCGCTATCGATTTTTCCCTGGGTGGTCTGCACGCGGGTACGATTGCCGCCGAAATGTTGCCACCACGCCTCAAGCGCGGCCTGGCTTTCCGCCGTGGCGCGATCTTCTTTATTAGCGACAATAACGTCCGCCGAGGCGAGCTGATCGCGGAAGTTCTCATTGGCCACCGCTTTTTCATCAAGCAGCAGACGCGGGTCGAGCAGGCACAGGGTGGCGCGCAGATCGATCCACGGCTCGTAGACCGGTGCGGTCAGCAAATCGAGGATCTGCTTCGGATGGCCCAGACCGGTAGGCTCAATCAGCAGGCGGTCCGGTTTACCCTGACGCAGCAGCGTATTGAGCCCGACCTGCATCGGCAGGCCATTGACGCAGCACATGCACCCGCCGGGGATCTCTTTAATCATTGCGCCACTCTCTGACAGCAGCGCACCATCAATGCCCACTTCGCCAAATTCATTGACCAGTACGGCCCATTTCTCTGCAGGATCTTTATTCGCCAGCAGATGGAGAATTGAGGTGGTTTTACCGCTGCCGAGAAAACCGGTGATGAGGTTCGTTTTGGTCACATGCACTCCAGTCGAGAATTGTGATGCTATAACACTATTCTCTTATCCTGGCGAAAAACGTACCCAATGAGAAGGGGAAGGGCGAACGGAGGCGACGTCCGTTCGCGTTAAGCGCAATAATCGTTAAATATTTAACGTTTCTATAACAGCCTGACGGGCGCCGCGGCGGGTGATGCGCGCGTATGCCTCGCTTACCGCCTCAACAAATACGCTATTCTGGGGGAGATCGTGGCCAAAGACCTCGCTCAGCTCCAGCAGCGCGTTAACGCGGTCAGCGTCGCGGCTGGCCCCGACAATCGCGCGAATTTTATCGCTGAGGGGATCGCGAACATCAATCGCGTTGCCGCGTTCGTCGATACCGCTGACGTACCGTATCCAGCCGGCAACGCCCAGTGCCAGAAGAGGCCAGTCGGTGTTTCGCTCAAGGTGGATGCGGATGCCATCCAGCATCCGTTGCGGCAGTTTCTGGCTACCGTCCATCGCAATCTGCCAGGTCCGATGTTGCAGCGCCGGGTTGGCGAAGCGCGCAATCAGGCTGTCGGCATAGGCGGTCAGGTCCACATCCTTTATACGCAGCGTAGGCGCCTGCTCCTCCAGCATTAACCGCCGGGCGGCTTCACGGAAGGCGGCATCCTCCATACATTCATTAATATGCGCGTACCCGGCGAGGTATCCCAGATACGCCAGGAAAGAGTGGCTGCCGTTGAGCATGCGTAATTTCATCTGTTCCCACGGCAGAACGTCCTGCACCATCTGGACACCTGCCACTTCCCACTCCGGACGCCCGGTAACAAAATTATCTTCCACCACCCACTGAATAAACGGCTCGCAGCTGATGGCACACGGATCGTCGACGCCGAGCGCATCGGCGATTTCTGCAAGCGAGGCCTCCGTCGCCGCGGGAACAATTCTGTCTACCATCGTGCCCGGAAAACTCACGTGGCTTTCGATCCACTCCGCCAGCGCCGGGGAACGTTTCTGCGCCATACCAAGCACGGCATTTTTCACCACGTGGCCATTGTCAGGAATATTGTCACAGGAAAGCACGGTAAACGCTGGCAAACCTCGCTCGCGGCGGCGATGTAGCGCCTCGACCAGGATCCCAGGCGCAGAATGCGGTTCGGCGGGGTTGTCCAGGTCGTGCTGGATCCGCGCGTTTTGTCGATCCAGCTTACCGGTCGCGGGATCGATGCAGTAGCCTTTCTCGGTGATGGTGAGCGATACAATCGCCACCTGGGGCTCACAAAATTTCTCAATAATGGCGGACAGGGAGTCAAGCTTTGCATTCAGGCATTCATGAACGGCGCCGACAATGATTGGCTGATTTCCTTCAGCACCTTTCTCCAGCACGGTAAACAGATGATCCTGCCCGCGTAGCTGGCCCATCAGCACATCGCCGCTAAAGAGGCTAATTTCACAAATCCCCCAGTCGCCGCCTTTTTCATTCAACACCCGGTTTGTTAACAGCGCCTGGTGCGCGCGGTGAAATGCGCCAAAGCCAAAATGGACGATCCGGGAGCGTAATTGCTTGCGATCGTAGCGAGGTTGCTGAACATGGGCAGGAAGCGAGGTGGAGGCAATTGTCTTCATGAAATACACACCTGATTAACCATTAATTAACAATGCCAGTGTAAAGTTATATGACAGCAAATAAAATTGGTGAGCCGTAAATATCCCCGTTCTGTGAGTTAGATCAATCAACGTGTGGCGGTATGTTGACCCTGTACGCTAAACATGTATGGTAGTCGTCATTGCGGTAACACATATTGGTATAACAACTTTAGAGGGTGAGGCAATGGAACAAACCTGGCGTTGGTACGGGCCGAACGATCCGGTTTCTCTTGATGATGTGCGTCAGGCTGGCGCAACGGGTGTCGTGACGGCGCTGCATCACATTCCTAACGGCCAGGTCTGGCCGGTTGAGGAAATTCAACAGCGCCAGGCGCTGCTGGCGGAGAAGGGATTAACCTGGTCTGTCGTGGAGAGCATTCCGGTCCACGAAGATATCAAAACCCATTCCGGGGATTACCAGACCTGGATTGCGAACTACCAGCAGAGCATTCGCAACCTGGCGGCCTGCGGCATTGATACGGTTTGCTATAACTTCATGCCTATTCTGGACTGGACGCGGACCGATCTGGAATACCCGATGCCGGACGGCTCAAAAGCGCTGCGTTTCGACCAGATTGCCTTTGCGGCATTTGAGCTGCACATCCTGAAACGCCCTGGCGCCGACGCGGATTACACCGCTGAAGAGCAGCAGCAGGCGCTTCAATGGTTTAATGACGCGAGTGCAGCGGATATTGAAAAGCTGACCCGCAACATCATTGCGGGCCTGCCGGGCGCAGAAGAGGGATACACGCTGGACCAGTTCCGCGCGCGTCTGGCGGAATACGGCGATATTGATAAGAACCAGCTGCGTGAAAACATGGCTTATTTCCTGCGCGCTATCGTACCGGTTGCGGAAGAAGTCGGCGTGCGTCTGGCCGTGCATCCGGACGATCCACCGCGTCCTATCCTCGGTCTGCCGCGCATCGTTTCCACTATCGAAGATATGCAGTGGCTGAAAGAGACGGTCAACAGCATCTATAACGGCTTTACCATGTGTACGGGCTCCTACGGTGTTCGCGCGGATAACGACCTGGTGCAGATGATTGAAGCCTTTGGCGATCGCATTCACTTCACGCATTTGCGCGCGACCTGCCGGGAGGATAATCCTAAGACCTTCCACGAAGCCGCGCACCTGGGCGGAGACGTCAATATGGTCGCGGTGGTCGATGCCATCCTGGCAGAAGAGGCGCGTCGTAAGCAGGCTGGCGATGTCCGTCCTATTCCGTTCCGCCCGGACCACGGGCACCAGATGCTGGACGATCTGCGCAAGAAAACCAACCCTGGCTATTCGGCGATAGGCCGACTGAAAGGGATGGCGGAAGTGCGCGGCGTTGAGCTGGCGCTGAAGATGACGAAATACCCGGAGCTTCTTTAAGTTCTGTTGCCCGGTGGCGCTACGCTTACCGGGCCTACAAAAAAACCGGCCTGAGAGCCGGTTTTTATGTTTTTGTAGGTCGGGTAAGGCGAAGCCGCCACCCGACAAACGCCGCGATCAGTCAGCGCGACCCATATAGCGTTTTTCTTCGATATGGATGCGGATCTTCTCGCCTGCGGAGAGGTATTCCGGCACCTGCACAACCAGACCGGTGGTCAGAGTGGCAGGTTTGTTGCGGGCACTTGCGGATGCGCCCTTGATGCCAGGTGCCGTCTCAACGATTTCCAGATCGACGGTCTGAGGCAGTTCCAGCGCCAGCAGCACGCCATCCCATGTCAGAACCTGCATGTCAGGCATACCGCCTTCAGGGATGAACAGCAGCTCTTCTTCAATCTGATCTTTGGTGAAGATATACGGGGTGTAATCTTCTTTATCCATGAACACGTACTCGTTGCCGTCGACGTAAGAGAAATCAACATAGCGACGGGTCAGGGTCACGGTATCGACAATATCGTCACCTTTAAAGCGCTCTTCCACTTTCAGGCCGGTACGCACATCGGCAAAACGCATTTTGTACAGCGTGGCAGCACCACGGGCGCTGGGAGCCTGAATGTCGATGTCTTTCACAATCAGCAGTTTGCCGTTGTAATTCAGTACCATACCTTTCTTAATTTCGTTCGCTCTTGGCATTGCAATAATCCTGTTTACGGGAGGTAAAAAATATCGCGCCAAATTACTCGTGCGCGGCCTTTCAGGCAAGCGGAATTCGTGGCTTTTGCTATCAACGCACAAAAGGTGTTACTGTGCGCCCGATGCCCGACTGCACGGGCTTCGTCACTGAGAGAGCATGTATGGATTGTCGTCCAGATTGCGGCGCGTGCTGTACCGCTCCGTCCATTTCAAGCCCGATACCCGGAATGCCGGAGGGCAAGCCCGCCAATACCCGCTGTGTTCAGCTCTCTGAATCCAACCTGTGTATGATCTTTGGTTCGCCCCTGCGCCCGAAGGTCTGCTCCGGGCTACAGCCTGGGGTCGAGATGTGTGGCAGTTCGCGTGCGCAGGCGATGCTCTATCTGCTTGAGCTGGAAGCGCTCACCGCGCCTTAAACGTCTTTGATTCTCGCCAGACAGCCAATGGTCAGCGTACACATCACCAGCGCAATCCAGAACACCGTGTGGTAGTTCCAGATCTCAGCAACGACCCCGGCCATGGAGCCTGCAATAATCCAGCCCACGCGCGTGGTATTAGTATAAAGGGTGGTCGCTGAGCCTGCCTGGCCCGGCATCAGATCCTGGAAGTAGAGCATGCCAATCCCCGCCAGAATCCCGATATAGATGGCGTTCAGCAGCTGTAAAGCCAGCAGCAGCCCCGGCGTATGGACCGTCAGCATACCGACGTAGAACAGCAGCCCGGCGACGGCCGCGATGCGCATCAAAAAACGTTTTCCGAAACGCTTCGCGTAATAGCCCGCTATCAGCATGGTCGGGATCTCCAGACCAGCAGCGGTGCCCATCATTATGCCGGCCAGTTTCTCCGGCAGATGCAGTTCATCAATAATAAACAGCGGCATGTTAATGATATACAGGCTGTTGGTGCCCCACATCAGCGTGCAGATAATAAACAGCAGCAGGGCATCGCGACGATTACGGCGCGGGGCCTCCAGGACGCCTGTCGCCACTTTGGGCTCTTTGCGCATTGACGGCAGGAAGCACCACACCATCGCACCGCACGCCACAAACGCGACCGCCGCGCTCAGGTACATCACCGTAAAGCCAAACCCCATCGCCAGCGCGTAAGCCAGCGGCGGGCCAATCACCCACGCCAGCGACACCTGAGCACGTAGGACCGAGCTGAACATCACCGCTTCACGCCCGGTATGGTCGGCATGCTCGCGGGCGAGGGCAAACAGCTGCGGGTTGGCGGTTGAGCCAAAGCTGCTCAGAAAAACCCCCACGAACAATAAAATGAAGTAGCTACGGTTCCAGGCAAACAAAACGCAGGCCAGGACGCCCATCAGGCAGCAGAAAACGATCAGGCTTTTACGATCGCCTTTTCGGTCGGAACGGCCCGCCAGGAACTGGCTTACCAGGATGCCGATAATGGCGCTCCCGGTAAAAAAGAAGCCAACCATCGCAGGACGGGCGTGAACCTCGTTGGTCAGGAATAAGCTCAGCGTTGGGGTTTGCAACGAGCCAGCAATGCCCGTGAAGAAGGCAACAATCAGGAACGCCGTTGACGTCAAATCGAAGGGCTTCGGCGAGGTGGCCGCAGGGGTGTTATGCATGTTTTATAATTAGCGAGTAACAGAGAGGGGCGGAGTTTACGCCGTTAGCTAAAAAATAAACAGTGGACGAGGTCAATGATGCCACGAAAAATCAAAATGGCATTTCAACTTCTCATCCTGCTGGCTGAACTTAGCTGAAACTCATTTGCTGAACTTCAGCAAAATTCAGCTGAATGCGGAAGAAATGTGCTGCATCTCTAAATTCTGAGATCGTAAATACGACTTTTCTTGCAAGACATTGCAGAAAGCGCAAGACTTTTTGAAACGTTTCAGCGCTATCTTGTTTTAACCAGCGGAGCAGGCTAGCGTATTTTTTCTCATGTAAGCTGAAACGATTCAATTTCAGCAGGAGAGGAGAACCATGTTCCAGTTATCTGTTCAGGATATTCACCCGGGCGCTCAGGCCGGGGATAAAGAAGAGGCTATTCGTCAGGTTGCCGCTGCCCTTGTGCAGGCAGGCAACGTCGCGGACGGCTACGTAAACGGTATGCTGGCGCGCGAGCAGCAGACCTCCACCTTCCTCGGTAATGGGATTGCCATTCCGCACGGTACAACAGACACCCGCGACCAGGTGCTGAAAACCGGCGTGAAGGTTTATCAGTTCCCGCAGGGCGTGCTCTGGGGCGAAGGTCAGGTAGCGTATGTGGCTATCGGCATTGCGGCCAGCAGCGACGAACATTTGGGTCTGCTGCGTCAGCTAACGCATGTCCTGAGTGATGACGCCGTGGCGGAACAGCTGAAGTCTGCGACAACCGCTGAAGAGCTGCGTGCCTTGCTGATGGGTGAAAAACAGAGTGAAGCGCTGAAACTGGATAATGACACGCTGACGCTGGATGTTGTGGCTTCGGATCTGGTCACGCTGCAGGCGCTGAACGCGGGTCGTCTTAAAGAAGCCGGGGCGGCTGATGCCACCTTTGTGACGCGCGTGATTAACGACAAACCGTTGAATCTTGGCCAGGGTATCTGGCTGAACGACAGTGCTGAAGGCAACCTGCGCAGTGCTATCGCGGTGAGCCGTGCAGCCACAGCGTTTGACGTTGAGGGTGAGCCTGCCGCCATGCTGGTCACCGTGGCGATGAACGATGAGCAGCCAGTGTCGGTGCTGAAGCGTCTGGGCGATCTGCTGCTGAATAATAAAGCTGAAAAATTGCTGAACGCGGATGCTGCCACCGTGCTGGCTCTGCTGACCAGTGATGATGCGCTGACGGATGACCTGCTGACCGCTGAGTTCGTGGTACGTAACGAACACGGCCTGCACGCCCGTCCAGGCACCATGCTGGTGAATACCATTAAACAATTCGAAAGTGAGATCACCGTGGCTAACCTTGATGGCACGGGCAAACCGGCCAACGGCCGTAGTCTGATGAAAGTGGTCGCGCTGGGCGTGAAGAAAGGTCACCGTCTGCGTTTCACCGCGCAGGGTGCTGATGCTGAACAGGCGCTGAAAGCGATTGGCGACGCCATCGCGGCAGGTCTGGGGGAGGGCGCATAATGAGCAGACGTGTTGCGACTATTACGCTGAACCCGGCATATGACCTGGTGGGGTTTTGCCCGGAGATTGAGCGCGGCGAAGTAAACCTCGTGCGTACCACTGGCCTGCATGCTGCGGGCAAAGGGATTAACGTCGCGAAAGTGCTCAAGGATCTCGGTATCGATGTCACCGTGGGTGGATTCCTCGGTAAAGATAACCAGGACGGTTTCCAGCAGCTGTTCAGCGAGCTGGGCATTGCTAACCGCTTCCAGGTCGTTCAGGGCCGTACCCGTATCAACGTCAAGCTGACGGAGAAAGACGGTGAAGTGACCGACCTGAACTTCTCTGGCTTCGAAGTCACCCCGTCAGACTGGGAGCGCTTTGTTAACGACTCCCTCACCTGGCTCGGTCAGTTCGACATGGTGTGCGTCAGCGGCAGCCTGCCGTCCGGCGTGAGCCCGGAAGCGTTTACCGACTGGATGACGCGCCTGCGTAGCCAGTGCCCATGCATTATTTTCGACAGCAGCCGTGACGCACTGGTTGCGGGTCTGAAAGCGTCTCCATGGCTGGTGAAACCGAATCGCCGCGAACTGGAGATTTGGGCTGGCCGTAAGCTGCCAGAATTAAAAGATGTGATTGATGCAGCCCATGCGCTGCGTGAGCAGGGTATCGCTCACGTCGTGATCTCGCTGGGTGCAGAAGGCGCGTTGTGGGTTAACGCTTCTGGCGAATGGATTGCCAAACCGCCGTCAATGGAAGTTGTGAGTACCGTTGGCGCTGGGGATTCGATGGTTGGCGGCCTGATTTACGGCCTGCTGATGCGTGAATCCAGTGAACATACGTTACGTCTTGCCACCGCCGTTGCAGCCCTGGCCGTGAGCCAGAGCAATGTCGGTATTACCGATCGTACCCAGTTAGCCGCGATGATGGCGCGCGTTGACTTAAAACCTTTTAACTAACAGCAGGAGAGGAATAATGAAAACGCTGCTGATCATTGACTCCGGTCTCGGACAGGCTCGCGCCTATATGGCGAAGACCCTGCTGGGCGCGGCGGCACAAAAAGCACACCTGGACATCATTGATAACCCGGGTGATGCTGAACTGGCGATTGTTCTGGGTGATAAAATCCCTGCGGACAGTGCGCTGAACGGCAAAAAAGTGTGGCTGGGCGACATTAATCGCGCGGTGGCACATCCAGAACTGTTCCTGAGTGAAGCGAAAGGCCACGCGTCGGTTTACAGCGCACCTGTCGCGACAGCACCGACCGCGGCTGCGGCCACCGGGCCGAAACGCATCGTGGCGGTAACGGCGTGTCCAACTGGGGTAGCGCATACCTTTATGGCGGCTGAAGCCATTGAAACCGAAGCGAAAAAACGCGGCTGGTGGGTAAAAGTCGAAACCCGTGGCTCCGTGGGTGCCGGTAACGCCATCACCCCGGAAGAAGTGGCGGAAGCCGATCTGGTGATTGTGGCGGCCGATATCGAAGTCGATCTGGCGAAGTTTGCCGGTAAGCCGATGTACCGCACCTCAACCGGCCTGGCGCTGAAAAAGACCGCTCAGGAATTTGATAAAGCGCTGGCGGAAGCCAAACCTTACCAGGCTACCGGTGCGGCTAAAACCGCCACCGAAGGGAAGAAAGAGTCTGCGGGGGCCTACCGTCACCTGCTGACGGGTGTGTCTTACATGCTGCCGATGGTGGTGGCGGGTGGTCTGTGTATCGCGCTGTCGTTTGCGTTTGGTATTACAGCATTTAAAGAAGAAGGTACGCTTGCGGCTGCGCTGATGCAGATCGGCGGGGGGTCAGCGTTCGCGCTGATGGTGCCGGTTCTGGCAGGCTTTATCGCTTTCTCCATCGCTGACCGTCCTGGCCTGACGCCGGGTCTTATCGGCGGTATGCTGGCTGTCAGCACCGGTTCCGGCTTTATCGGCGGTATCATTGCCGGTTTCCTGGCCGGTTACGTCGCGAAGCTGATCAGCTCGAAGCTGAAGCTGCCGCAGAGTATGGAAGCGCTGAAACCGATTCTCATCATCCCGCTGATTTCCAGCCTGGTGGTGGGTCTGGCGATGATTTACCTCATCGGTAAACCGGTAGCGGGCATCCTGACGGGTCTGACCCACTGGCTGCAAACCATGGGTACGGCGAACGCGGTTCTGCTGGGCGCAATCCTCGGCGGTATGATGTGTACCGATATGGGCGGTCCGGTGAACAAAGCGGCATACGCGTTTGGCGTTGGCCTGCTGAGTACCCAGACCTACGCGCCGATGGCGGCGATCATGGCGGCCGGTATGGTGCCACCTCTGGCGCTCGGCCTGGCGACCATTATCGCCCGTCGTAAGTTCGACAAAGCGCAGCAGGAAGGCGGTAAAGCGGCGCTGGTGCTGGGTCTGTGCTTCATCACCGAAGGTGCAATCCCGTTCGCGGCGCGTGATCCAATGCGTGTGCTGCCATGCTGTATCGTGGGCGGTGCGGTGACGGGGGCCATCTCCATGGCGATTGGCGCGAAGCTGATGGCACCACATGGTGGTCTGTTCGTCCTGCTGATCCCTGGCGCAATCACCCCGGTATTGGGTTACCTGCTGGCAATCATTGCCGGTACGCTGGTGGCGGGTCTCTCTTACGCGGTGCTGAAACGTCCGGAAGCGGAAGGGGTTGCAAAAGCAGCGTAAGCGATAAGCAACAAAAAAGCCGGGTGCTAAGCAACCCGGCTTTTTTTATGCCGCCTGTTCAGCGGTCTGCTGTGCCTTGAGCCACGCGATCTCTTCCGCCCAGATATCCGGATTGATGGTTTCCAGCACCATGGGGATACCGTCGAAACGGGCATCCTGCATAATAAAGCGAAATGCATCGTGACCAATATTGCCTTCGCCCAGGCTGTGGTGGCGGTCAACCCGGCTACCAAAGGCGCTTTTCGCATCGTTGAGGTGCATACCGCGCAGGTACTTGAAACCCACGATGCGCTCAAACTCATCGAACGTGTTTTTCGTTGCCTCGGTTGTACGCAGATCGTAACCAGCCGCAAACGCGTGACAGGTATCAATGCACACGCCCACGCGGGATTTATCTTCCACGCCGTCGATGATCGCCGCCAGATGTTCGAACTTAAAACCGAGATTGCTGCCCTGACCGGCGGTGTTTTCGATCACCGCGGTCACGCCGTTGGTTTTCTCCAGGGTGATGTTGATGGACTCAGCAATACGCGCCAGACAGGCGTCTTCGTCGATCTGCATCAGATGGCTACCCGGATGGAAGTTCAGCAGCGTCAACCCCAACTGTTCACAGCGCTGCACTTCATCAAGGAACGCCTCGCGGGATTTATCCAGCGCTTCCTGAACCGGATGACCGAGGTTAATCAGATAGCTGTCGTGGGGAAGGATCTGGCCCGGCCCGTAGTGGTATTTTTCACAGGCGGCTTTGAAATCATCAATCACGTCGGTGGTGAGCGGTGCGGCGCGCCACTGGCGCTGATTTTTGGTGAACAGGGCGAAAGCGGTTGCTTCGATTTCGGCGGCGCGAATGGCGGCGTTTGCAAGGCCACCTGCAGCGCTGACGTGCGCTCCAACATATTTCATAAATAGACTCCTGTTAACCCGAAACGCTTATCATAACGGGTTAACAGGAGAACGACGAGAGGGTTTATGCCATCAGGCTGTGTACGGCGAGGTTAATCGCGCCGCCGCCCACAATCAGCCAGATAAAGAGCACCAGCGCCATCAGCAGCGGTTTTGCGCCGGCTTTTTTCAGGGCGCTGACGTGCGTGGTCACACCCAGAGCCGCCATCGCCATGGCCAGCAGCACCGTATCCAGCGTCACCAGCATATCCACGACCGCTTTTGGCAGCAGGTGGAACGAGTTAAAGATAGCGACCACGATGAACAGGATCGCAAACCACGGAATGGTGATTTTGCTTTTCTCGCTGCCACCTGCCGGAGCCAGTTGCTTAACCCGCGCGGCCAGGAAAATCAGGAACGGGGCCAGCATCATGACGCGCAGCATTTTGGCGATGACCGCGGCATTTTCCGCTTCCGGATTGATGGCGTGACCTGCTGCGACCACCTGCGCCACCTCGTGCATCGTCGAACCGATATAGATGCCGTAGGTTTCCGGGCTAAACCAGTGCGCCACCAGCGGATACATAGCCGGATAAAGGAAGATTGCCAGCGTACCGAAGATAACCACCGTCGCGACGGCCACCGTCACTTTACTGGCTTCAGCTTTAACGACCGGTTCCGTTGCCAGTACCGCTGCCGCACCGCAAATGCTGCTGCCTGCGCCAATTAACCAGCTGGTCTGCTTGTCCAGGCCAAACACCTTCTGGCCGATAAAGCACGCCAGCATAAAGGTGCTCGAAAGGGTCAGGACATCAATGGCAATCCCGCTCACGCCGACATCCTCAATCTGCGAAAAGGTCAGGCGGAAGCCGTAAAGAATAATGCCCAGACGTAATAAATGTTGTTTGGCGAAAATGACGCCCCCGTCGCAGGATTTCCAGATGTGCGGGTAGACGGTATTCCCGACCACCATGCCGAGCAAAATAGCCAGCGTTAAGGCACTAAACCCGGCACCGGCCACTGCCGGTATACTGCCGCCCCATAAGGCCACACCGGTGACGACGGCGCTGAGCGCGAGACCCGGCACGAAGTGCCACACTGTACGATGATGTTGTAAGGTGAATTCTGACATAACCTTCTCCTTTGTCTGGCTAAAGGTTACGGCGATCTGGCTTAAAAATAAAATTGATTATATACTTATAATCAATCTATATAAGTGGTAAGTGACCATGCACATTACATTGCGTCAGCTGGAAGTGTTTGCCGAAGTGCTGAAGAGCGGCTCTACGACTCAGGCGTCACAAATGCTGGCGCTCTCTCAGTCTGCCGTTAGCGCGGCGTTGACCGATCTTGAAGGACAGTTAGGCGTTCAGCTTTTCGACAGGGTAGGGAAGCGTCTGGTGGTCAATGAGCATGGCCGCCTGCTTTACCCGCGCGCGCTGGCTCTGCTGGAGCAGGCTATCGAAATTGAACAGCTGTTCCGTGAAGACAACGGCGCGATCCGCGTTTTTGCCAGCAGTACCATCGGTAACTACATCCTGCCGGAAGTGATTGCCCGCTATCGACGGGATTTTCCCTCGTTGCCGCTGGAGATGAGCGTGGGTAACAGCCAGGACGTCATCAACGCGGTGATCGATTTTCGCGTGGATATCGGTCTCATTGAAGGTCCGTGCCACAACGTCGATATCATCGCCGAGCCCTGGCTGGAAGACGAGCTGGTAGTGTTTGCCTCCCCGGCCTCTTCTTTATTACAGGGCGAGGTGACGCTGGAGCGCCTGGCGCAGGCTCAGTGGATCCTGCGCGAGCAGGGTTCCGGCACGCGTGAAATTGTCGATTACCTGCTGCTGTCTCATTTGCCGCATTTCCAGTTGGGAATGGAGCTGGGGAACTCGGAGGCGATTAAGCATGCGGTGCGTCATGGACTGGGTATCAGCTGCCTTTCCCGACGCGTGATTGCGGAACAGCTTGAGACGGGATCGCTGGTGGAAATTCCTGTTCCATTGCCGAAACTGGTGCGCACGCTGTGGTGCATCCATCATCGTCAGAAACACCTTTCCAGTTCGCTGCAGCGTTTTCTGCGCTATTGCGAGATGTGAAATTGCCCCTCATCCTGGCCCTCTCCCCAAAAGGGGGAGGGAAAAATGATGCTTTACTTATAATCCTGGCCGCGTCATGAAGCTCTCTTATAACTGAGTATTTCTGCCGGAAGGAACGCCGATCGTCTGCTACAATCGCGCCTCATTTATTGAATGGACAGCATTTTCACATGGTTTCAGAAACTAAAACCACAGAAGCGCCCACGCTACGTCGTGAACTCAAGGCGCGTCACCTGACGATGATCGCCATTGGCGGATCCATCGGTACAGGTCTTTTCGTTGCCTCTGGCGCAACGATTTCGGCAGCTGGCCCGGGTGGGGCATTATTCTCTTATATCCTGATTGGCCTGATGGTCTACTTCCTGATGACCAGCCTGGGTGAACTGGCGGCATACATGCCGGTATCCGGTTCGTTTTCGACCTACGGACAAAAATACGTGGAAGAAGGCTTCGGCTTCGCGCTGGGCTGGAACTATTGGTACAACTGGGCTGTTACCATCGCCGTTGACCTCGTCGCCGCACAGCTGGTGATGACCTGGTGGTTCCCGGACACGCCGGGCTGGATCTGGAGCGCGTTGTTCCTGGTCGTCATTTTCCTGCTGAACTACATCTCCGTACGCGGGTTTGGTGAAGCGGAATACTGGTTCTCTTTGATCAAAGTGGCAACCGTCATCATCTTTATCGTCGTCGGTGTGGCGATGATCGTTGGTATTTTCAAAGGGGCAGAGCCTGCGGGCTGGAGCAACTGGACAATAGGCGATGCGCCGTTTGCCGGTGGGTTCTCGGCCATGATTGGCGTGGCGATGATTGTCGGCTTCTCTTTCCAGGGCACTGAGCTGATTGGTATTGCGGCCGGTGAATCTGAAAACCCGGAGAAGAACATTCCTCGCGCGGTGCGTCAGGTCTTCTGGCGTATCCTGCTGTTCTACGTGTTCGCGATCCTGATTATCAGCCTGATCATTCCGTATACCGATCCAAGCCTGCTGCGTAACGATGTGAAAGACATCAGCGTCAGCCCGTTCACTCTGGTCTTCCAGCACGCGGGACTGCTCTCTGCGGCGGCGGTAATGAATGCGGTGATCCTGACGGCAGTGCTGTCTGCGGGTAACTCCGGTATGTACGCGTCCACCCGTATGCTTTACACCCTGGCCTGCGACGGTAAAGCGCCACGCATCTTCGCTAAACTGTCTCGCGGTGGTGTGCCACGTAACGCTCTGTACGCCACCACGGTGATTGCCGGTCTGTGCTTCCTGACCTCCATGTTCGGCAACCAGACGGTTTACCTGTGGCTGCTTAACACCTCCGGGATGACGGGCTTTATCGCCTGGCTGGGCATTGCCATCAGCCACTATCGCTTCCGTCGCGGTTACGTAATGCAAGGTCATGATCTGAACGACCTGCCGTATCGCTCAGGGTTCTTCCCGCTGGGGCCAATTTTCGCCTTCATTCTGTGTCTGATTATTACGCTGGGCCAGAACTATGAAGCGTTCCTCGCGGATACTATCGACTGGGGCGCCGTCACGGCAACCTACATTGGTATTCCGCTGTTCCTGATCATCTGGTTTGGTTACAAACTGACGAAAGGAACACACTTCGTTCGCTACAGTGAAATGGAATTCCCGGAACGATTTAAACAATAACCGCAATTCCTCTCTTTCAGCCCGCTCATTCGAGCGGGCTTTTTTATGGGGCGGTTAGAAGCTGTAAGTCATGCCAACGGTATAACGACGCCCATCAAGCACGGTGTCATACGTATCGTAATCAATTTGCTTATCGAGCACGTTATACACACCGGCAGTCACAAGCAGGTTTTTGTTCGCGTTGTAGCGCAGACCCACATCCACCTGGGTATAGGACGGTGTACCCTGGGACATTGATGTACGGCTCAGATACTCAGACGTTTTACCGCGCAGGTTCAGACGACTCCAGAAGCCGACGTCTGGTGTCGCCTGCCAGTCCAGGGTGGTATTGAACATATGTTTTGGCATTTTGTTCAACGGCTTACCGGAGAACTGGCCGCTCTTCTGCTCGGATTCCGTATAAGTGTAGTTGGCAGTCCAGTTCACATCGCGCGTGATTTTCCAGCCGAAGGTAGACTCCACGCCGCGCATGTTGGCTTTGTCCACGTTGACGCGATCGCTCACGAAATCATAGCTGTGATCGCCAATCGTACAGGCGGGATCGGAACTGCTGTTACAGCGGCGAACTTCAGTAATTTTGTCTTTGAAGTCGGTATTGAACAGCGTCACACCGGCATTAAGATTGTCGTTATTATCCCAGATCAGGGCGATCTCTTCACTCAGACTCTTCTCTGGTTTCAGGTCCGGGTTGCCAACGATGATACCGTCAAGACGGCCACCACCCGTTACCTGCCCCCAGCTGGCAGACGACTGACGCAGGTCCGGTGCACGGTAGCCCGCAGAAACCCCGCCTTTCAATGTCCACTGCTCGGCGAGGTGCCATACACCGTAACCACGTGGCGTCCAGTTAGTACCATAGTTTTGGTCTTTGTCCATGCGCAGGCCGCCGGTTAACGTAAAGCTTTCCGTCATTGCCCATTCATCTTCGGCAAACAGTGCCCAACTCCAGCGTGTCAGTTTGTTCAGGCCATCGGCAGCCTCCAGCTGATTGCCGTTGTCGCGCAGTTTCTCATAGCGATATTGCCCGCCGAGAGTCAGGGTATGATCGGCGAGGAAGATCTGGTTCTGGTTGTTGAAGGTGGTGTTGTACGAGCGCATTTCACGATCCGGATTATTCGTCTCTTCCTGTTGGATATAGCTGGTGGTATTGAAGTCGTCGTAATAACCGCTGTGGGTTAATGAGTAGGTGGTATGTTCATAGCGGGTTTCGCTTTTGGTATTTGGCGTACAGGTCGTTCCACGGCAGGTTTCCGTCGCTTTCGACATCCCCGGCGTGCTGTTTCTGTCCTGAAGTTCACGGGCAAAGTCGAGGTCGAAATCATTTTGCTCGTCCGGCGTGAAATTCAACGTAATACCGCCGTTACGCATTTTCTGCTCGTTATACCCGTTTACAATCTTATCTTCTGCGCGGCGTGACAAAAGCCCCGTCACTTTTGCGCCAAGCAGCCCGTCAATCAGGGGACCTGAAGCGTAGGCGTTGGTCTGAAAGATATCACCGGAATCATTGTTTTCCTGGAAGGTTGCATCGCCATGCAACGAACCTGTCCAGGCCTTGGTGTTCGACACTTTTTTGGTAATGACGTTGATGACTCCACCCATAGCATCAGAACCGTAAAGTGAGGACATCGGGCCACGGATAACCTCGATACGCTCAATGGACTCCAGCGGCGGCAGCCAGCCTTGTTCAATGCCCGAGTTGTCGCTGTTTGGGCGGGTACTGCGCGTACTCACGCGTTTGCCGTTCACCAGGAACAGCGTGTACTGCGACGCCATGCCGCGAATACTGATATCACTGCTGCTCCCGCCGCCAGTAACGACGACGCCCGGGACGTCTTTCAGGGCATCGGTGACATCACGGTAGGCTTTATCTTCAATCTGCTGTTTTGAAATCACCGAGATGGAGGCGGGGGCATTCTGGATTTTTTGTTCAAAACCCGTCGCAGTGACGACAACGGTGTCCTGATCGGCTGCGTGAACGAAGGAGGAAAGTGTGGCGGCGCCAATGGCGGCGGCCAGCAATTTAACGCGTGGTATTGTCATTTGTACATTCCATATAAAAAGAAAAAAACTCCATCGGGATAACCCTGAGAACTGTATGTATTTGTCTTGTAAGAACTCTTTGTGATGGAGAAGAGTCTGAAATTGTACAAAAGAATGAATAATTGTAAACACAAATGATAATTGAAATCATTTGTGTTTGATGTGTTGGCAAGAAAATAGCCTGGTTTCAAGCGGATAGGATTATGTCAATAAGGGGAAAAGCCCGACAGGCGAGAGGCTATCGGGCAAATAGCGAAAATTACGCGAACAAATGCGCCGCGTGGAAGCGGAGATGATCCTCAATAAAGGAGGCCATAAAGTAATAGCTGTGGTCATATCCTGGCTGAATGCGCAGCGTGAGCGGCCAGTCCTTCTGGCGTGCCGCTTCAGCTAAAACGGCGGGCTGGAGTTGCCCGGCGAGGAACTGATCCGCATCGCCCTGATCGACAAGCATCGGGATCGCATTCGCTGAGTCGCTCGCCAGCATCAGCGCACAGCTGTCCCATTCCTGCCATTTCGTTTCATCTTTGCCCAGATAGTGGGTGAAGGCTTTTTGTCCCCACGGTACCTGCGTTGGGTTAACAATCGGCGCGAACGCAGAGACGCTGGTATATTTCCCGGGGTTTTTCAGCGCCATGATTAGCGCCCCGTGTCCGCCCATGGAATGTCCGCTGATGGCGCAGCGATCGTTTACCGCGAATTCGGCCTGAATCAGCGCAGGCAGCTCGTCACGGATGTAGTCATACATACGATAATGACTCGCCCACGGCTGCTCGGTCGCATTCAGGTAAAACCCGGCGCCTTTACCCAGGTCGTATCCTGCATCATCCGCCACATCGTCCCCACGGGGGCTGGTATCGGGCATCACCAGCGCGATACCCAGCTCGGCCGCAATACGCTGCGCACCGGCTTTGGTTGTGAAGTTTTCGTCGTTGCAGGTCAGGCCAGAAAGCCAGAACAGAACAGGCGGATTCTCTGCCGGAGGCAGGAAAATACTGAACGTCATGGCGCAGTTCAGCGTGGTGGAGTCGTGCCGCCAGCGCTGCTGTCGACCTTCAAAACAACGGTGCTCTTCGAGCAGTTCCATGCAAGGCTCCTTAATGAGAATAGCTATTCATTGGCATCATAATACAGCGTTTTCATTTACCTGTGAGCAACTTTCACTTTCGCGGAACGGCAAGATGTTGCATCATAAATTTACTTTTCTTTAACAATTGGAGCGGTCATGGCGCTGCGTATCGCGCTTAGTGGGTTTGTCGTTCTGGTGGTGGCGATGGGGATAGGGCGCTTTGCCTTTACGCCTCAGGTACCGCTGATGATTGCCGCCGGGCAACTCACGCTCACCAGCGCAGGCCTGGTGGCGGCGATGAATTATCTTGGCTATCTGGTGGGAGCATGGGATGCCATGCGCGCGCACCGCTTTGTTGAAACGCGGCTCTGGCTCGGCATTACGGGTGCGGTTGCGTTGACGCTGCTCTCCGCGGCGGCGGATAACGCCGTCGTACATGGCCTGCTGCGCTTTGCGATCGGCTGCATGAGTGGCTGGTCAATGGTACTCATTGCCGCCTGGACCAACGAGCGGCTGGGGCAACTGGGTAAACCGGGGCTCAGTGCTGCGGTGTTCGCCGGCCCCGGCGCGGGTATCGCCCTGAGCGGCCTGCTCGCGGTCTATATTCAGGCGAAATCCCTTTCGGCCGGTGCGGCGTGGCAGATCTACGGCGTGCTGGCGCTCGTGTTGATTACGCTGGTGGCACGCTATCTGCCGCGTGCGGGACAGCTTCATCGCCCGGGGACTGCGCCTGAGCCGCTGCGGCTGACCGCGGATTTAAAGCGCCTGGTCTGGAGCTACAGCCTGGCGGGATTTGGCTATATCCTTCCGGCGACCTTTTTATCGCAAATGGCCGCCGTGCGCTTTCCCGGCAGCCTGTTTGCTCAGTTTGTCTGGCCGATTTTTGGTCTCGCCGCTGTGGTGGGGATTGCGCTCAGCATTGCCTTGCGACATATCTCCACGGCTAACCGCAGGCTGGCTATCGTGCTGTGGCTTCAGGGCGCGGGTGTCCTGGCGGCCTGGCTGCTGCCGGGCATCGGCGGTTTGCTGACGGGCGGGCTGCTGGTAGGTGGTGGGTTCCTTTGCGCCGTGCAGCTCTCTCTTTTATACGGCCGAGAGCTGGCACCGAACCACACGCGTTATATGGCGGGACTGCTCACCACCGGGTATGCCATCGGGCAGTTGATTGGCCCGGTGACGTCGGCGTTATCGACCTGGCTAACCCACCGGCTGGAGCCTGCGCTGGGGCTGGCGGGCGTCGCGTTGTTCATCGGCGGCGCGCTGGTCTGGAATCGTCACGCTGAAAGGCAACAGCAATTGCAATAATTATCGTCGTGAATACTGGATTATGTGCGTCGCCTCACGCACAATGAGCGCATACTTTTGCCACAACGAGGGCGAAAGACGCCACACCTGCAGGAGAAGAAAATGTCATCACTCAGTAAAGAAGCTGCCCTGGTCCATGAAGCCCTGCTTGCGCGCGGTCTCGAAACGCCATTGCGTCCGCCCGTTGAGGATATGGACAATGAAACCCGTAAAAGTCTGATTTCCGGGCATATGACCGAGATCATGCAACTGCTGAATCTCGATCTGAGCGATGACAGTCTGATGGAGACGCCTAAGCGCATCGCGAAAATGTACGTCGACGAAATTTTCTCTGGCCTGGATTACGCCAACTTCCCGAAAATTACCGTTATCGAGAATAAGATGAAGGTGGACGAGATGGTCACGGTACGTGATATCACGCTGACCAGCACCTGCGAACATCACTTCGTCACTATCGACGGTAAAGCGACCGTGGCTTACATCCCGAAAGATACGGTGATTGGTCTGTCGAAGATCAACCGTATTGTGCAGTTCTTCGCGCAGCGTCCTCAGGTTCAGGAGCGTCTGACGCAGCAGATCCTGATTGCCCTGCAAACGCTGCTGGGCACCAATAACGTGGCGGTCTCCATCGATGCCGTTCACTACTGCGTGAAAGCCCGCGGCGTACGTGATGCGACCAGTGCAACCACCACCACTTCGCTGGGCGGTCTGTTTAAATCGAGCCAGAACACCCGCCAGGAGTTCCTGCGCGCCGTGCGTCACCACAACTAATCTCACAGGGCAGGGACCATGGAGCGAAACGTCACGCTCGATTTTGTTCGCGGCGTCGCCATACTGGGTATCCTGCTGCTGAATATCAGCGCCTTCGGTCTGCCGAAGGCCGCTTATCTCAATCCCGCCTGGTACGGCGATATCACCCGAAGCGATGCCTGGACCTGGGCAATCCTTGATCTGTTTGCCCAGGTTAAATTCCTCACGCTCTTTGCCCTGCTGTTTGGCGCAGGACTACAGCTTCTGCTTAAACGCGGCACCCGCTGGATCCAGTCGCGCTTAACCCTGCTGGTGATACTCGGTTTTATCCACGGTCTGTTCTTCTGGGACGGCGATATTCTTCTCGCGTATGGGTTAGTCGGGCTTATCTGCTGGCGTCTCATTCGTGATGCGCACAGCGTGAAAAGCCTGTTTAACACCGGCGTGATGCTCTATCTCATGGGGCTTGGGGTGCTGCTGCTGCTGGGGATGATCTCTGGCGAAGCGACCAACCGTTCCTGGATCCCGGATGCTGCAAACCTCCAGTACGAGCAGTTCTGGAAGCTAAAAGGCGGTACGGAAGCCATTAGCAACCGGGCGGATATGCTGGGGGATAACCTTCTTGCGCTGGGGGCGCAATACGGCTGGCAGCTGGCAGGGATGATGCTGATGGGGGCGTCATTGATGCGCACCGGGTGGCTGAAAGGGGAGTTCAGCCTGCGTCATTATCGTCGCACCGGGGCGGGGCTGGTTCTGCTCGGCGTGCTGATAAACCTCCCGGCGGTGATGACACAGTGGCACATTCACTGGGATTATCGCTGGTGCGCTTTCCTGCTCCAGGTACCGCGTGAACTGAGCGCGCCATTCCAGACCATCGGCTACGCGGCGCTAATATATGGCTTCTGGCCGCAGCTTTCTCGCCTGTGGCTTGTCAGCGCAGTCGCCTGCGTCGGGCGCATGGCGTTAAGCAATTACCTCCTGCAAACGTTGATATGCACCACGATTTTCTATCGCTTTGGCCTGTTTATGAAATTCGACCGCCTCGGGCTGCTGGCGTTTGTTATTCCGATCTGGGCGGTTAATCTGGCGTTTTCCGTTATCTGGCTGCGTTATTTCCGTCAGGGGCCGCTGGAGTGGGTGTGGCGTCAGTTAACCGCACATGCTTCAGGGGTATCATTGAGTAATACATCCAGATAACGATCTGGATCACAATCATTAACAAAACGGATGTAAGCGTTTTCATGACTGTGAGCTTCTTCACGTAGTCCCTTTTCTCTCGCTGCCAAAATAGCCACCTTGCTAAACACAGGGGGTGTCTGTGAGTTGCTGCAATCCTTTGAAGGATGGTGAATATGATCACCATTCGTGATGTCGCCCGTCTGGCGGGCGTTTCTGTGGCTACCGTCTCCCGCGTACTGAACAACAGTGCGCTGGTGAGCCCTGAAACCCGTGAAACCGTAATGAAAGCCGTGACCCAGCTCGGGTACCGGCCAAATGCCAACGCGCAGGCGCTTGCCACGCAGGTCAGCGATACCATCGGCGTGGTGGTGATGGATGTCTCAGACGCCTTTTTCGGTGCGCTGGTGAAAGCGGTCGATGTGGTTGCCCAGCAGCATCAAAAATATGTGCTGATTGGCAACAGCTATCATGAGGCGGAGAAAGAGCGTCATGCCATCGAAGTACTGATTCGCCAGCGCTGTAACGCCCTGATTGTTCACTCCAAAGCCTTAAGTGATGAAGAGCTTGCCGGGTTTATGGAACAGATACCGGGCATGGTGCTGATTAACCGGATTGTGCCGGGCTATGCCCACCGCTGTGTTGGGCTGGATAACGTCAGCGGCGCCATGATGGCCACCAAAATGCTTATCAATAACGGCCATCAGCGGATCGGTTATCTTGCCTCCAGCCATCAAATTGAAGATGACGCGTACCGGCGTGAGGGCTGGCAAAACGCCCTGAAAGAACACGGCATTACCGCATCAGAGAGCTGGATCGGCACTGGTACGCCTGACATGCAGGGCGGTGAGGCGGCAATGGTGGAGTTGTTGGGCCGCAATCTGCAGCTTTCTGCGGTGTTTGCGTATAACGACAGCATGGCAGCAGGCGCGTTGACGGCACTGAAAGATAACGGCATTGCGGTGCCGCAGCATTTGTCGTTGATTGGCTTTGACGACATTCCGATCGCCCGTTACACCGACCCGCAGCTGACTACGGTGCGCTATCCCATTGCTTCTATGGCAAAACTGGCTACTGAACTGGCGTTACAGGGAGCCGCAGGGCTGCTGGATCCTGGGGCGACCCATTGCTTCATGCCAACCCTGGTGCGTCGACATTCCGTCGCGTCGCGGCAAATTGTGGCTCCGATCACTAACTGATTACATGAGGTGATGTAACCGTTTTCAATCTGTGAGTAAATTCACAGTATCTTAACAAGGCGCTGACTATGATGTCAGCGTTTTAGCAGCTGAAACGCTATGTAACGGTGATTATTCACTTTAACAGTAGCCAATGTGCCGCAAACAACGAATAAAACGCATTTCTGGAGCGTTACCGACCACGGAAGAGAGAAATTTTATAAGTGAACGTCGGCTGTCAGTAACGTTTTATTAACATCTGCCTGCCGCTCGTTATTCACCAGAACTACCCTGCATAAAAAAAACCGGAGATACCATGAATAAGAAGGTGTTGACCCTGTCTGCTGTAATGGCAAGCATGCTTTTTGGTGCAGCAGCGCACGCTGCAGATACCCGTATTGGTGTGACGATTTATAAATACGACGACAACTTTATGTCTGTTGTACGTAAAGCTATCGAGAAAGATGCGAAAGCAGCGCCAGACGTACAGCTGCTGATGAATGACTCCCAGAATGACCAGTCCAAACAGAACGACCAGATCGACGTTCTGCTGGCGAAAGGCGTGAAAGCCCTGGCGATCAACCTGGTTGACCCTGCTGCTGCAGGCACGGTAATTGAAAAAGCGCGCGGCCAGAATGTGCCAATCGTCTTCTTCAACAAAGAACCTTCCCGTAAAGCGCTGGATAGCTATGACAAAGCGTATTACGTCGGTACTGACTCCAAAGAGTCCGGCATTATTCAGGGCGATCTGATCGCGAAACACTGGGCAGCGAACCCGAACTGGGACCTGAACAAAGACGGTCAGATCCAGTTCGTTCTGCTGAAAGGCGAACCTGGTCACCCGGATGCTGAAGCGCGTACGACTTACGTTATCAAAGAGCTGAATGATAAGGGCCTGAAAACCCAGCAGCTGGCATTAGATACCGCGATGTGGGATACCGCCCAGGCGAAAGATAAGATGGATGCCTGGCTGTCCGGCCCTAACGCGAACAAAATCGAAGTGGTTATCGCCAACAACGATGCGATGGCAATGGGTGCGGTAGAAGCGCTGAAAGCCCACAATAAATCGTCCATTCCGGTATTCGGTGTGGATGCCCTGCCAGAAGCGCTGGCGCTGGTTAAATCTGGCGCGATGGCCGGTACCGTTCTGAACGATGCCAATAACCAGGCGAAAGCCACCTTCGATCTGGCGAAAAACCTCGCTGACGGTAAAGGCGCGGCAGATGGCACCAGCTGGAAAATTGACAACAAAATCGTTCGCGTACCTTACGTGGGCGTAGACCAGTCCAACCTGGCTGAGTTTATCGGTAAATAAGTGAGTTAACCTGTCTCCACTGGGCGCAATTCGTTGCGCCCTTTTATAACGCGATATGCGAGGCCAACAAGGTATAATTATGGTCAGCACAACTACTCAGTCAACCGGTGAATACTTGTTGGAAATGAACGGTATTAACAAGTCATTTCCCGGTGTTAAGGCACTCGATAATGTAAATTTAAAAGTCCGTCCTCACTCTATTCATGCATTAATGGGGGAGAACGGTGCGGGTAAATCAACATTATTAAAATGTCTTTTTGGGATCTATCAAAAAGATTCTGGCAGCATTCTTTTTCAGGGGAAAGAGATCGATTTCCATTCAGCGAAAGAAGCACTGGAAAACGGTATCTCGATGGTTCACCAGGAATTAAACCTGGTACTGCAACGTTCCGTTATGGATAACATGTGGTTGGGGCGTTATCCAACCAAAGGTGTCTTTGTCGATCAGGACAAAATGTATCGTGACACCAAAGCGATTTTTGATGAGCTGGATATTGATATCGATCCGCGCGCTCGCGTGGGAACCTTATCCGTCTCACAAATGCAGATGATCGAAATTGCCAAAGCGTTCTCCTATGATGCGAAAATCGTCATCATGGACGAACCGACATCGTCATTAACGGAAAAAGAGGTTAATCACCTTTTTACCATTATTCGTAAGCTGAAAGAACGCGGCTGCGGCATTGTCTACATCTCTCACAAAATGGAAGAGATCTTCCAGCTGTGCGATGAGATTACCATCCTGCGCGACGGCCAGTGGATTGCCACGCAGCCGCTTGAAGGGCTGGATATGGACAAGATCATCGCCATGATGGTTGGCCGCTCCCTTAACCAGCGCTTCCCGGACAAAGAGAACAAGCCGGGTGAAGTGATTCTTGAAGTGCGCAATCTCACCTCGCTGCGTCAGCCGTCCATCCGCGATGTCTCCTTCGACCTGCACAAAGGCGAAATCCTGGGGATTGCCGGTCTGGTGGGGGCAAAGCGTACCGACATTGTGGAAACCTTGTTTGGTATCCGTGAGAAGGCCCAGGGCACCATTACGCTGCACGGAAAGAAAATTAACAACCACAATGCCAACGAAGCCATTAATAACGGTTTTGCGCTGGTAACGGAAGAACGTCGTTCGACGGGTATTTATGCTTATCTGGATATTAACTTTAACTCGTTAATTTCTAATATTCGTAATTACAAAAATAAAGTCGGACTGCTGGATAACTCCCGCATGAAGAGCGATACCCAGTGGGTGATTGACTCCATGCGCGTGAAAACGCCTGGCCACCGCACGCAAATTGGTTCGCTTTCGGGGGGTAACCAGCAAAAAGTCATTATCGGACGTTGGTTATTAACCCAGCCAGAAATTCTGATGCTGGATGAACCTACCCGTGGCATTGACGTCGGCGCGAAGTTTGAAATTTATCAGCTGATTGCCGAGCTGGCGAAAAAGAATAAAGGGATCATTATTATTTCTTCCGAAATGCCGGAACTGTTAGGGATCACAGACCGTATTCTGGTTATGAGCAATGGTCTCGTTGCCGGTATTGTTGACACCAAAACGACAACGCAAAACGAAATTTTGCGTCTTGCGTCTTTGCACCTTTAAGATCAGGGGCTCCTCATGAGTGCGTTAAATAAAAAAAGTTTTCTCACTTACCTGAAAGAAGGCGGAATTTACGTTGTTCTTTTAGTCCTGCTGGCCATTATCATTTTCCAGGACCCTACGTTCTTAAGTCTGCTGAACCTGAGTAACATTCTGACCCAGTCTTCCGTGCGTATTATCATTGCGCTGGGCGTGGCGGGCCTTATCGTCACCCAGGGTACTGACCTTTCTGCCGGTCGTCAGGTCGGCCTGGCGGCGGTTATTGCGGCAACCCTGCTGCAGTCGATGGAAAACGCCAACAAGGTCTTCCCGGAAATGGCGACCATGCCGATTTTCGTGGTGATCCTGATTGTCTGTGCCATCGGCGCGGTGATTGGTCTGATCAACGGTATCATCATCGCTTACCTGAACGTGACGCCATTTATCACCACGCTGGGTACGATGATCATCGTTTACGGTATCAACTCCCTCTACTACGACTTCGTGGGCGCGTCTCCTATCTCGGGCTTTGACAGCGGCTTCTCAACCTTCACGCAAGGGTTTATCGCGCTGGGCAGTTTCCGCCTGTCGTATATCACCTTCTATGCGCTGATCGCGGTGGCGTTCGTCTGGATCCTGTGGAACAAAACGCGCTTTGGTAAAAACATCTTTGCTATCGGCGGTAACCCGGAAGCGGCGAAAGTTTCCGGCGTCAACGTGGCCCTGAACCTGCTGATGATCTATGCCCTCTCCGGGGTGTTCTACGCCTTCGGTGGGATGCTGGAAGCGGGTCGTATCGGTTCTGCAACCAACAACCTCGGCTTTATGTACGAACTGGATGCGATTGCAGCCTGTGTGGTCGGCGGCGTCTCCTTCAGCGGCGGCGTGGGTACCGTACTCGGTGTGGTCACCGGTGTGATCATCTTCACCGTGATCAACTACGGCCTGACCTACATCGGCGTGAACCCGTACTGGCAGTACATCATTAAAGGCGCGATTATTATCTTCGCCGTTGCGCTGGATTCACTGAAGTACGCACGTAAGAAGTAAGCTCAACAATGAAAAACCCGCAGCGATGCGGGTTTTTTTATGAGAAAAGTGAGGCTATCAGCGATTTTGAAATGGGCACCAGCCCGGTTTGAAGCCCGAAGGGTTTAAAGATTTTGTTAATGATGTCAGCGGAATAGTTGCCTCTGTTATTTTCTACATCTGACAATGTTTTTCGGGATACGCTGACTAATTTTGCATATTCATCCTGTTTTAGCCCCAACACCTCGACCCTGAGTTTTCTCAGTGCTTCTCCTTGCGTGATTTTACCCAACAATATGTCCCGAATGGCTGCGTGCAAGAGATCCTGACGATCGCGTGTATCGACGCGTGTTAAGCTTGGTGAAACGCGTTGCCTGTTTACCTGCGTTAACTTGTCAGGATCCTCTGCGTCGTCATGATGTCTCCTTCCATTTGCACTGCGTATACGGGCTAATGTTTGCAGAAACTCTGACTCTGTCTTATCAGGTATTTTCATAATAAGCCCCAGCGGGAAAGTTTGTCTGGAATAAAGCGAAAACCGATTGCAGGCATTTCCAGTATCTGTTTTGGAACACCGCGCGCCGCCAATCTTTCCGGTAGGTCGACGAGTTGAACGGCTGTCTCATGCAGGGCGTTAAGCAACGTCGAAGGGGGAATCCACTCCGCCAGCTCCGGTTGCGCCACCTGCCGCGGCGCCTCTTTCCTGGGCATAATCCAGAAAGTCGGCTGCCCGCTCGATGACGTCCGTAACCGTAAACGTTTTAGCGCTTGCGAATTCATTCCATTCCGGTACGGATTCTTTAATGCGTAAATTCCCAACAGGGGACATTGTGCCAAATTTTAGCAATAAAAAATTTTGCTGGCTGAGTGGTAATTCACTGATACCAAGCGCATTTATCCAGTAGCGACGACTGGCGCCGGCGGGAATGATATCGTCGATGAATCGCAGCCAGCCTGGATTTCCGTGGTCATTAAAAAAAAGTGATACGGGGTGATTCAGCGTGACGGCGTGTAAATCATCATAATCCAGAAAATTAATCGCATACTCAGTGCGATAGTTTAATTGCGTGGTGTTCCAGTCGTTGTTTTCACTACCGGGAAATGTGATGAGAGCAATATCCGTCCATACTTCATGTAGATACGCCTGTACAGTTAACGTTTCCATCTCACCTCCATAACCGTTCAATGAGTAAAATATTACTCATTGATCGTGATTAAGGTAAGTAATGCCACTTATACCTCACATTATCCATTTTTTGAGAGGTTAATGAGTAATATATTACTCATTGTGCAAATTTATTTTTTCTTCTGCAGATCAAGCAGCTGCTCCGGCGTCACAGCCGGGTAACCCTGCGCGTCTTCCGGTACTTCATGCATCGCCGGAATCGGCACCAGCGGGCCTAAAAAGCGCGGTTCACGTTTGAAAATGTAGAGGTCCGCCAGCGCGCCAAAGCGCGCGCCAAATTCGCGCACGCGCACGCTCAGCATATCTTTAGGCGACGGCACCGCGTAGCACTGCGCCTGAATACCCATATGCAGCGCAATAAACAGCGCGCGCTCGCAGTGGAAACGCTGGGTGATGATGATGAAGTCGTTGGTGTCGAACACTTTGCGGGTGCGCACGATGGAGTCGAGGGTGCGGAAGCCTGCGTAGTCGAGCACGATGTCGGCAGGATCCACGCCTGCGGCAATCAGGTCCTTACGCATCGTCACCGGTTCGTTATAGCTTTGCAGCGCGTTATCACCGCTTAACAGCAGATAGTTCACCTTGCCGCTGTTGTAAGCGTTCAGCGCGCCCTGAATTCGGTAACGATAATACTGGTTGATCACCCCGGTGCGGTAATACTTGGCGGTGCCGAGTACCACGCCCACCTGGCGATAGGGCAGGTCCTGCAGGTCATCAAAGATGTAAGGGGCGGTTTTCCAGCTCATCCAGCGGTCGAGACCCAGCACGATCAACAGCAGTATGCCGACCAGGACAGACAGGCTGTAAAAAACGCGCTTTAACATGGAGATGGCTCGTTCGTGGATGAAAGTTCACTCAGGCTACTTTACCCGTCTGGTTAGCGCAAGAAACAGCGACTCAACTGAGGGGTTTTTCAGCAATGTGGCGGACATTTCAGTCCGCCGGAAGGATTTATGCCAGCAGTACGCGGTCGATCGTCGTGCAGCCTAACGCCTTGAGCGTCGCAGCGGTGGCATCCCACTGAATCAGTGGCGCATCGGCCTTTTCGGCCAGAATTGCGCGCTGAATGTCGGGGTAGTCGTAGCCGTTCAGGCTCAGCAGGTTGAGCGCACCCTGCAGCGGCGGCAGCGTTGGGTTAAACGCGGCGTTTTCCGCATAGCTGCCGGTGAAGATACGGCCATCGCGGCACTGCAGCGCCACGCCGCTTGGGGCGTTACTGTACGGAGTGTGGCTCTTGTTAGCCGCACGAATGGCCGCTTCGCTCAGGTCATCGCCGGACAGGGCGAAACCATGATCCTGCTCGTCCATCAGCAGCGTTTTAATGTCCAGATCTTTCGGGCCGAAGGCATCCGGCAGGTAATCGCCCAGCGTATGTGGCGCACGTCCCGGCAGGTTGATGCGCAGTTGCAGCCCGCTGTTCAGCTCGTTCATAAACTGACGGCAGTGGCCGCACGGCGTGTAGTTCACGGTGATGGCGCTCAAGGCCTTTTCACCGCGCAACCAGGCGTGACTGATAGCGCTCTGCTCCGCATGAACGGTTTGCTGCATGGTTGCGCCCAGGAACTCCATGTTTCCACCGAAGTACCAGGTTCCGCTGACGCCGCGCGCAATAGCGCCGACGTTGAAGTGGGAGAGATCGGCACGCGCGCAGGCGGCAGCCAGGGGCAGCAGTGCGAAAGCCAGCGCGTCTTCGTCCAGTCCCGCTGCTTGTTTCAGCATGGTGACCTGCTCTGCCGTCAGCAGGGCGGGGAAATGTGCATCTGCCAGGACGGGAGCAAGGGCTGATTGCAAATTCTCTGCAAGCTGAGCGAAGGCAGCTTGAAAACGTGGGTGCATGGCGTTTGCCTCATAAAGGTTAATGGATCGGTAGTTTACGGAGCCGCTGGGGCTTTATATGTGATCCACTTCTCATTATGTATGCAACTTATGAAATCAAAATGAAATTTGCGCGACGCATCGCAAATTTTAGCCCATCACCGCCAGTATCAACGGGAAAATGAACGGGGCGAGCAGGGAGGTGATAATCCCGCATATCACCAGCGCCAGGGAGCTAAAAGCCCCTTCCTGATAGTCCAGCTCCGCGCAGCGGGCGGTACCCAGGGCGTGCGAGGCGGTACCCATCGACAATCCCCGCGCCGCTTTAGTATGGATCCGCATCGCGTTCAGGAGGGTGTGACCAAACACCGCGCCGAGAATACCGACGAAAATGACGCACATCGCGCTGATGGCCGGGATCCCGCCGAGGCTGCCGCCTACCGCCATTGCGATAGGTGTGGTCACCGATTTAGGCAGAATAGAGGCCGCAATTTGTGGCGAAGCGCCCATCAATAGCGCCACCGACGTGCCGGTGATCATCGCCACCAGGCTGCCCACAAAACAGATAGTAATGATGGATTTCCAGCGGGCGCGGATCTGGTGCAGCTGCTCATATAAAGGAAAGGCGAGGGCCACAACGGCGGGTTGCAACAGGTCGTTTAAAATTTTGCTGCCGGCAAAGTAACGTTCGTAAGGGATGCCGGTGAGCAGCAGGAAAGGAATAATTACCACCATCGCCACCAGCAGGGGGTTGAGCAGCGGCATTTTGAAACGTGCGGCAAGTTTACGCGCGGCGAAAAAGACCAGCAGGGTTAACGGCAGAGACCACCAGATATTAGCCATCATTTTTTTGTTTTCTCCCCGATGACGTTACGTTCGCCATGTACCAGATGTGAACTCCAGCTCACAACAAGGAAAACCACCAGCGTGCTAACCGCGCAGGAGACCACAATCGGGCCGAACTGGGCTTTAAGCAAATCAAAATACTGCATGACCCCGACGCCGATGGGCACGAAAAGCAGCGCCATATAGCGGATGAGGACGAAACAGCCGGGGTTAACCCACTTTGCGGGCAGAATTTGCATCGCCAGTAAAACAAAGAGGATCAGCATGCCGATAATGCTGCCAGGAATGGTGATAGGCAGCAGCGACGCGATAAAAATCCCGGCATACAGGCAGGCGTAAATCAGGACGAATGCGCGCAGATATTGCCAGATAATGTTCAATGATTTGCTCATGGTGATAGTCCTTGATGAAACGCATTCATCATACAATTAAACCTGAAAATGTGCCACGGATCACATCATGAATTTTGAGCATACCAGACATTCCGGAATGGAACGCCGGGCTTTCCACATACATACAGAGCAGCTACTATAGCGCGTCTTTTTTCACAGGTACTCAGAATGCGTGTTTTACTGGCCCCGATGGAAGGCGTGCTCGACTCTCTTGTGCGCGAGCTGCTTACCGAGGTGAACGATTACGATCTCTGCGTGACGGAGTTTTTGCGCGTGGTCGATATGTTGCTGCCAGAAAAGTCATTCTACCGTCTCTGTCCTGAACTGCACCGCCAGAGCCGGACCCCTTCCGGTACGCTGGTGCGGATCCAGCTGTTAGGCCAGTATCCTGAATGGCTGGCGGAAAACGCCGCCAGGGCCGTGGCGCTGGGTTCGTATGGCGTCGATCTCAACTGTGGCTGTCCGTCAAAGCTGGTCAACGGCAGCGGCGGCGGGGCAACGCTACTCAAGGATCCTGAGCTGATTTATCGCGGTGCAAAAGCCATGCGCGAGGCGGTACCCTCGCATCTGCCGGTCACCGTGAAAGTTCGTCTGGGCTGGGACAGCGGAGATAAGCAGTTTGAAATTGCCGATGCGGTGCAGCAGGCTGGGGCCACCGAGCTGGTGGTGCATGGCCGCACCAAGGAAGATGGTTATAAAGCTGAGCGGATTAACTGGCAGGCGATTGGCGAGATCCGCAAGCGGCTCACTATTCCGGTGATCGCTAACGGCGAAATCTGGGATTACGAAAGCGCGCAGGCATGCCTGAAAGAGACGGGCTGCAATGCGGTGATGATTGGCCGCGGTGCGCTGAACGTGCCCAACCTCAGTCGCGTCGTGAAATATAACGAACCGCGTATGCCGTGGGCTGACGTGGTGACGCTGCTGCAAAAATACAGCCGTCTGGAAAAGCAGGGTGATACCGGTTTGTATCACGTCGCGCGGATCAAGCAGTGGCTGAGCTATTTACGTAAAGAATACAGCGAAGCGCTGGGGTTATTTCAGGCGATCCGCACGCTCCAGACGTCGGCTGAAATTGCGCGGGTCATTCAGTCAAAATAACTAGCGGTAATATTTAAATTTAAATAATTCACTCGGTGAATATTTTGCTGATTATGTAAATGTATAACAATTTGCGGATTGCCACGCGTTACTAAAAAACGGAAAGTCATCAAGCGTAAGTTGCGCCTTTATTTTTTGAGTGCATGGCGTAATGAAACGTTTTCCTATTTTATCTCTGAGTGCTCCCCTTGTTTTTATGCTGGCTGCGTGCGCACCGGAACATTCCACGGTAGCGCCAATAAAAACGCAGGCGACAGCTGCTTCTGTAAATACCCGACTTAACCATGCGGACTGGCCGAAAAACGAATGGTGGAAAGAGTATAACGACCCGCAGCTAAATGCGCTTATTGCGAAAGCGATAGCGGATGCCCCGGATATGCAAATTGCCCGGCAACGTATTACGCTCGCGGAAGCACAGGCGAAGGCCGCTATTGCTGCCGATGGCCCACAACTGGATTTTTCTGCGGATGTTGAACGGCAGAAAATGTCGGCAGAAGGCCTGATGGGCCCGTTCGCGCTGACCGATCCGGCAGCGGGAACGACCGGCCCATGGTACACCAATGGCACTTTTGGCCTCACGGCGGGGTGGGATTTGGATCTCTGGGGGAAAAATCGCGCCCGGATTGCCGCGCGTATCGGTAAAGTGAATGCGCAAAAAGCGGAGCTGGAGCAGACTCGCCAGCTGCTTGCCAGCAGCGTTTCGCGCCTTTACTGGGCGTGGCAGACCCAGGCTGCTGCCGGAGATGTCCTTTCCCAAATTAAGCAGGAGCAGAAAAATATTATCGATGCCGATCGCGAACTGTATCAGCACGGTATTACCTCCTCGGTGGAGGGCGTCGAAACCGATATTTATGCCAGCAAAACGGATGAACAGTTAGCGGACGTGAAGGGCAAAATGAAGGCCATTGAGGCGCGACTGACTGCGTTGACCGGTACATCGGCCATAGCGCTTACGCGCCATGCGTTGCCTGCGACAGAAGCCTCGCTCCCTTCAACGCTGGGATATGAACTGCTGGCGCGCCGCCCGGATCTTCAGGAGGCGCACTGGTATATCGAAGCCTCCCTGAGCGAGGTGGAGGCCGCCAGAGCCGCGTTCTATCCTGACGTGAATCTTATGGCCTTCTTACAGCAGGATGCCCTGCACCTCAGCGATCTGTTCCGCTCTTCCGCTCAGCAGATGGGCGTGACCGCCGGTTTGACCCTGCCGATTTTCGACAGCGGCAGGCTGAATGCTAATCTGGATAGTGCCCAGGCGCAGAATAACCTCTCTGTCGCGAACTACAACAAAGCGGTGGTGGAGGCGGTGAATCAGGTGGCGCGTACGGCCAGCGAAGTCGAAACCCTGTCGGCAAAAAACCGTCACCAGCAGCAGGTCGAAAAAGACGCGGCACGTGTCGTGGCGCTGGCGCAGGCTCGTTTTAGGGCAGGTATCATTGCGGGGTCGCGGGTCAGCGAAGCCAGAATCCCGGCGCTTAAAGAACACCTTGAGACGGTCATGCTGAAAGGACAGTATATCGACGCCACGCTGCAACTGACGTCGGCGCTGGGGGGCGGCTATCATCACGGCTAAAAAGAGGCGTTATCTATACTTATCTCTTTGCTGTTTTTCAGGAGGTGAGTATGACCAGAGTAGCGATTGTTACCGCATCGGATTCCGGGATCGGTAAAACCACGGCCCTGATGCTGGCAGAGCGCGGGTTTGATATTGGCATTACCTGGCATTCTGATGAAAAAGGTGCGCTGGAAACCTGCCGTGAAGTGGAAGCGAAGGGGCAGCGAGCAGAGGCTGTCCATCTCGATTTAAGCACGCTCCCGGAAGGTGCTGAAGCCATTGACGTGCTGATTGCGCGTTTCGGTCGGCTGGACGTGCTGGTTAACAATGCCGGGGCGATGACCAAAGCGCCCTTCCTGGAGATGCCGTTTGACGACTGGCGGAACATCTTCACCGTCGACGTGGACGGTGCGTTTCTCTGTTCGCAGATTGCGGCACGGCAGATGGTGAAGCAGGGGTAAGGGGGGCGAATTGTCAACATTACCTCGGTACATGAGCACACGCCGCTGCCGGAGGCCAGCGCCTACACCGCTGCGAAACATGCGCTCGGCGGCCTGACCAAATCCATGGCGATAGAACTGGTTAAGCACAACATTCTGGTGAACGCCGTTGCGCCGGGTGCCATTGCCACACCCATGAACGATATGGACGACTGCGAAGTGAAAGAAGGCTCAATGCCGGAAATCCCACTGGCGCGCCCCGGACATACGAGAGAAATCGCCAGCCTGGTGGCGTGGCTGTGCGACAGCGACGCCAGCTATACCACCGGGCAATCGTTTATCGTTGACGGGGGTTTTATGCTGGCGAATCCGCAGTTTAAGCCGGAGGGATAGCTACTTTTTGCCCTCTCCCTGTGGGAGAGGGTGAGGGGCAGGGCATCAGGCCGCATCCGGCTACGCCTCATCCCGCGCCTTTTCCCGATGTTTCAGCCACAGCCTGACGCCAATCACCGCCACAACCACGACAAGCAACCATGCCCAGTGCTTCAGATGCTGGTCGAGATTATGCAGCCACGGACCTATCACCTCGCCTCCCACGTAACCGAGCGTCGTAAAGATTAGCGCCCAGGCAATGGCGCCAAGAATATTCAGCGGCAGGAAAATTTTCGGCGGCAGACGGCTGGCGCCAATCAGTATCGGCCCGATTATCCTGAAGCCGTACATAAAACGGGTGCCAATGACGAACAGGTAAGGGTGGCGCTGGATCAGGCGCTGCGCGCGGTTAATTTTCTTTTTGTGTTTAGCGAAACGCTTGAGAAGCGTCGGACCAAAGCGCAGACCCAGAAAGTAGAGTAGCTGATCGCCAATCATGCCGCCCAGCGCGACCGCAGCGACGACCAGCGGAAATTTCAGTAAGCCCTGATGCGCGGCGACGCCGCCTAACAGCGTGATGGTTTCACCTTCTGCCACGCTACCAATGACCAGCGCGGCATAGCCATATTGTTCAATGAGTGCGTTAATATCCATTACGTAAATGTTATCTCCCTCAGCGTACCTCGTTTAATCATATACCCCATGAATCAACAGCGGGGAAATCAACGGAAATTTCCCACTGTACATAAAATAATCTAAAGCCTGCATTATACTTAAGGTATCGCTGACGGGCCGACAACAAGGGGGCGCTATGAACCATGTCTGGGGACTTTTCTCCCATCCCGATCGTGAAATGCATGTCATCAAAAGTGAGAACGAAACGGTCTCGCATCATTACACCCACCATGTGCTGCTGATGGCCGCGGTGCCGGTAATATGCGCGTTTATTGGCACAACACAAATCGGCTGGAATTTCGGTGACGGCACCGTGGTTCAGCTTTCCTGGTTTACCGGGCTTTATCTTGCCATTCTCTTTTATGGCCTGATGCTGGCGGGCGTGGCGGTCATGGGGCGTGTCATTCACTGGATGGCACGTAACTATCCGCAACGTCCATCGCTTGCGCGCTGTATGGTCTTCGCTGGATACGTCGCGACCCCGCTGTTCTTAAGCGGTATTGTTGCACTGTATCCACTGGTCTGGTTGTGCGCACTGATCGGTACGATTGCTCTCTGTTACACAGGTTATCTGCTGTATCTGGGGGTTCCAACCTTCCTGAATATCAACAAAGAAGAGGGGCTGAGCTTCTCCAGCTCAACACTGGCTATCGGTGTGCTGGTGCTGGAGGCGTTACTGGCACTGACGGTTATTCTTTGGGGTTATGGATACCGTCTCTTCTAAGCTCACTGCATTGCTGGCGTAAATGCCAGCAATGCAGCATCTGTTCACGATTATCCGCTGGCGACAAAGCACTGTGACGGCTATGATGCCGAAGCCAGCCTGCGTTTATCCGTCGACGCAGGCGGTGTACGTCATTACGTGCGTGAATAATTATCAGAAGTCTCACCATGCTGAAATTCCGAGTCTCTTTACTTAGCCTTGCGCTGTTGCTGGGGGCGTCCGCTGCTGTGCCAGCCGTCGCTAAAACGCCCGCGGTGACCACTGCTGCTGCCCAGCCGCAAATTGCATCCGGCAGCGCGATGATTGTCGACCTCAACACCAATAAGGTGATTTACGCCAGCCATCCGGACCTGGTGCGCCCGATCGCTTCAATAACCAAATTAATGACCGCGATGGTGGTGCTTGATGCCCATCTGCCGCTGGACGAAAAACTGAAAGTGGATATCAGCCACACGCCAGAGATGAAAGGGATCTACTCTCGCGTGCGCCTGAACAGCGAAATCAGCCGTAAAAACATGCTGCTGCTGGCGCTGATGTCATCCGAAAACCGTGCGGCCGCGAGCCTGGCACACCACTATCCTGGCGGTTACGACGCGTTTATTCGCGCGATGAACGCCAAAGCCAAAGCGCTGGGGATGAACAATACGCACTATGTTGAACCGACGGGTCTGTCGATTAACAACGTCTCGACGGCCCGCGATCTGACGAAACTGCTGATTGCCAGCAAGCAGTATCCGCTGATTGGCCAGCTCAGCACGACCCGTGAAGAGATGGCGACCTTTGCCAACCCGGCCTATACGCTGCCGTTCCGCAACACTAACCATCTGGTTTACCGGGATAACTGGAACATTCAGCTAACGAAAACCGGATTCACCAACGCGGCAGGACACTGTCTGGTGATGCGTACCGTATTTAACGGTAAGCCGGTGGCGCTGGTGGTGATGGATGCCTTCGGGAAATATACTCACTTTGCGGATGCGAGCCGCCTGCGGACCTGGATTGAGACCGGGAAAGTGCAGCCTGTACCGGCCGCGGCTTTGACGTATAAAAAGCAGAAAGCGGAGCAGATGGCGACGGCGCAGAACGATTAAGTACCTGCGCGCGCTGATGCCCTCACCCCAACCCTCTCCCACAGGGAGAGGGAGAACACACTAAAAACGGTAACCCAGGTTACCGTTTTGCTTTTATTCCGGCAGCGTCCAGTCCCCGTCGTTGAGGGGGCGCTGCATAATCACCGTATCCCGCCAGTCGCCTTTCTTGTATCCCACGCTGCGCAGCTGACCGACAATCTCGAAGCCATGCTTTTTATGCAGCCGCAACGAACCGGCATTGTTATTGCCATCTCCCACTACGGCAATCATCTGCCGCCACGGGCCTTGTTCGCAGCGTGCGATAAGCGCATCCATTAATGCCGTGCCAAAACCGCGGCCGGTGGTGCTGGCGTCCACGTAAATCGACTCTTCCAGGGTATAGCGGTAGGCGTGTCGCGGTCGGTAAGGACTGGCATAGCAGTAACCCACCACGATGCCGCGATACAGCGCGATGAGCCACGGTAAACCGTTCTCAGCCACGCTTTTCATACGCTGGCGCATTTCGTCGATAGTCGGGGGGACTTCTTCAAAGGACGCGCGTCCGTGAAGCACATGCCAGGCATAAATTGCGGTGATGGCATGCACATCATCGGGAAGGGCGTCGCGCACTTCCAGTTCGGTTTCGGATAAAACGTCAACAGCCGACATGATGTGCCTGCTCCTCGTGATCGCATGCCGGAGAAACGTTTCTCCGGCGACAGACCGCTACTCTATTACGATTAACAAGCGCTAAACAATCTCTCAAATTTGGCTGTAGTAATTAATCAGACGCTTGCGTTGAGTGCTGCTCCGCGTCTGGGCTCTCTTTCCAGTATTTCTTCCGCGTTGTTTTACCAATGCCGGGGTTCATGCTGTTTGTAGGGTCATTCTCGCGATAAAACTGCTTAAGTGCGTCAGGAGCTTTATAAAGATGCCCGACGTTGTGTTCCGCAGGATATTGTGCGCCACGCTCGTGAAGAAGGGCGAGCATCTGCTCTTTCAGTTCGTGGGCATCAACCCCTTTTTTGACAATGTAATCCTGATGGAAGACATAGCACATAAAATGGCCGTAATAGAGCTTATGCACCAGCTTGCTGTCGATTTCCGGCGGCAAATGCTCAAACCACTCGGTGTCGTTACGGCGCAGGGCAATATCCAGCGCCAGGATATCTTCCACCTCGTCGGAGTGTACTGCCTGGTAACGGATAGCGGCTCCCGCCGCGGCAAAACGGTGCAGGAAGGCTTTGCTGCCCTCTTCAGGGGTGCAGGCGAAGAAATCCCCTTCGGCGGTTTTGAAGAAGTCGGTAAGCCAGGCCTGCGCTTCGGCAATACCGTCCCCGGCCATTTTCAGCAGCAGATGATGTTCGTACTTATCACGCCAGGTTTTCATTCGCTCCGGCAAATGCGCCGGGAAAACGTTGCCCAGCTTCTGCATAAAGCGGTCGGTGAAGTGAGGTTTGAACAGCGACACTTTCTCCAGCATCGCATCGGTGCGGCCCTTCATGGTGAAGAAGAACGGCATTTTGTCGGTGCCGAGCTTGTCGATCATCAGGAACGTATCTTTGCCGTAACGCTCGGCAATGTCGTAAATGTCCCGATGCATATATTCGCCCGCCACCGGCAGGTGGGTGAATTCGCCCAGAATATGACGACGGATTTCGGTTAACACTTCAGGCTGGTTGGTGCCGATATAAAACACCTGCTGCTTTTTCTCTGCCGGGAAGGTGTCGAGACGCACCGCGAAAACGGCAAGCTTGCCCGCACAGCCGGAGGACTCAAACAGACGGTCCGGGTCGGCGTTATAGCGCGCCGGCGTATCGGCTTCAATATCGCGCACGCGGGTAATGTAGTCATGGTAATGCGCGTGGCGGCCATCGTGCTGAACGTCTTCATCCTTCACGCGATCGTCGTCGAGCTTGCTGAGGATCTGTTCCGGCGTTACGCCCAGGTCGATACCCAGGTGGTTCACCAGCGTCAGCTTGCCGTCTTCATTGATACGGGCAAACAGCGACATCTCGGTGTAAGCCGGGCCGCGCTGCACCAGCGAGCCGCCGGAGTTATTGCAGATCCCACCGACGACCGAGGCGCCAATGCAGGAGGAGCCGATCACCGAATGCGGTTCGCGTCCCAGCGGCTTAAGCGCTTTTTCCAGCGAGTAAAGAGTGGTACCTGGGAAGGCGAGTACCTGCTCGCCTTTATCCAGCAGATGCAGCTTGTCGAGGCGCAGAGTGCTGATAATCACGATGTCACGATCGTAATCGTTGCCGTTCGGCGTAGAACCTTCGGTCAGGCCGGTGTTGGCCGCCTGCATTAATATAATCTTGTCGGCGGCAACGCAGGCGCTCAGCACGCGCCACAGTTCCAGCAGCGTGCCCGGAAAGACCACCGCCAGCGCCTCGCCCTGACCGGAGCGGAACCCCTTACGGTAGCGGGCGGTTTTAGCCGGGTCGGTAAGCAGGTGAGAGGAGCCAACCAGGCGCGACAGTTCGTTAATGAATGTTTTGTTATCGTCAGTTCGAACAGAAGACATCTTCCACTCCTTGTGGTGGGGCAAATTTCTCGCTGTAAAGCATAGCGCGATTAACAGTTTCGCGGTCTACTATTCATGAGAAAAATCAGAGAATAACCCTGCAAGCAAAAGAGGGTTTATGGCACACTGCGCTTTTCGCCCGGACCGGTGGCCTTCTTCCGGCGGTTAATGATGAGAGAGTAACGACATGAGATGGATATGTTCTTTAGGTGTCGCCGTCAGCCTGGCGCTGCAGCCTGCGCTGGCAGATGAATTGTTTGGCAATCACCCGCTTACGCCTGAAGCCCGGGACGCATTTGTCACGGAACTGCTTAAAAAGATGACGGTTGATGAGAAGATCGGCCAGCTGCGTCTGATAAGCGTCGGCCCGGATAACCCGAAAGAGGCCATCCGGGAGATGATCAAAGAAAGCCAGGTGGGCGCCATCTTTAACACCGTCACCCGCCAGGATATCCGCAAAATGCAGGATCAGGTAATGGCGCTTAGCCGCCTGAAGATCCCTCTCTTCTTCGCCTATGACGTGGTACACGGCCAGCGCACCGTCTTCCCTATCAGTCTCGGCCTGGCCTCCTCCTTTAACCTCGATGCGGTGAAAACCGTCGGTCGCGTGTCGGCTTATGAAGCGGCGGATGACGGCCTGAACATGACCTGGGCTCCGATGGTCGATGTCTCGCGCGATCCGCGCTGGGGCCGCGCATCGGAAGGCTTCGGTGAAGATACGTATTTAACCGCCACGATGGGCAAAACCATGGTGGAAGCGATGCAGGGAAAAAGCCCGGCAGACCGCTATTCGGTGATGACCAGCGTCAAACACTTCGCGGCCTATGGCGCAGTGGAGGGCGGTAAAGAGTACAACACTGTCGACATGAGCCCGCAGCGCCTGTTCAACGACTATATGCCGCCGTACAAGGCAGGGCTGGATGCAGGCAGCGGCGCGGTGATGGTGGCGCTTAACTCGCTGAACGGCACGCCGGCGACCTCCGATTCGTGGCTGCTGAAAGACGTGCTGCGTGACCAGTGGGGCTTTAAAGGCATCACCGTGTCTGACCACGGCGCGATTAAAGAGCTGATCAAACACGGCACTGCATCCGACCCGGAAGACGCCGTGCGCGTGGCGCTGAAGTCTGGCATCAACATGAGCATGAGCGATGAATACTACAGCAAATACCTGCCGGGGCTGGTGAAGAGCGGCAAGGTGACGATGGCGGAGCTGGACGATGCCACGCGCCACGTGCTGAACGTGAAATATGACATGGGGTTGTTTAACGATCCTTACAGCCACCTGGGGCCAAAGGATTCCGACCCGGCGGACACCAATGCTGAAAGCCGCCTGCACCGCAAAGAAGCGCGTGATGTGGCGCGCGAAAGCCAGGTGCTGCTGAAGAACCGCCTCGACACGCTGCCGCTGAAAAAATCCGGCACCATTGCCGTGGTGGGCCCACTGGCTGACAGTAAACGCGACGTGATGGGCAGCTGGTCTGCGGCAGGCGTCGCCGATCAGTCCGTGACCGTGCTGACCGGTATCAAGAGCGCCGTCGGTGAAAACGCCAAAGTGGTGTACGCCAAAGGGGCAAACGTCACCAATGATAAAGACATCGTCACCTTCCTCAACCAGTACGAAGAAGCGGTGAAGGTCGATCCGCGCACGCCGAAAGAGATGATCGACGAAGCGGTAAACGCGGCTAAGCAGTCGGACGTTGTTGTCGCGGTCGTGGGCGAAGCGCAGGGGATGGCGCATGAAGCTTCCAGCCGTACCGATATCACTATTCCGCAGAGTCAGCGCGATCTGATTGCCGCCCTGAAAGCCACCGGCAAGCCGCTGGTGCTGGTGCTGATGAACGGTCGTCCGCTGGCGCTGGTGAAAGAAGACCAGCAGGCAGATGCCATTCTGGAAACCTGGTTCGCCGGTACCGAAGGCGGTAACGCTATCGCCGACGTGCTGTTTGGCGATTACAACCCGTCCGGCAAGCTGCCGATGTCCTTCCCGCGCTCCGTCGGGCAGATCCCGGTTTATTACAGCCACCTGAACACCGGTCGCCCGTACAACGCCGACAAGCCGAACAAGTACACGTCACGTTACTTCGATGAAGCCAACGGCCCGCTGTATCCGTTTGGTTATGGTCTGAGCTACACCACCTTCAAGGTCTCCGGGGTGAAAATGTCGGCCCCGACCCTGAAGCGTGATGGCAAAGTGACCGCCAGCGTCGAGGTGACCAACACCGGCAAGCGCGAAGGGGCAACGGTGATTCAGATGTACGTGCAGGATGTCACTGCGTCGATGAGTCGTCCCGTGAAGCAGCTGCGTGGTTTCGAAAAGGTTGACCTTAAGCCGGGTGAAACCAAAACCATCAGCTTCCCGATTGACGTGGATGCGCTGAAGTTCTGGAACCAGCAGATGAAATACGATGCGGAACCCGGCAAATTTAACGTCTTTATCGGGGTGGACTCCGCTCGCGTGAATAAAGGCGAGTTCGAACTGCTGTAACCTTTCCTGCCTTTGCATCCCCCCGTCCTGCGGGGGATGCATCTTACCTTATGCTAAAAAGGCATTTTGACGGTTAATTCTGCCGTTTTAAGCTACGCTTTTCTCTCAAGCCTCTGAAAAAGGCAGCAAAAAAATGAGGATAGCGGAATGACGATTATTAAGGGGATGTTGGGATCGGCGGCATTACTGGCGGCGCTGAGTGTGCCGTTACAGGCGGCGGAGCCGGTAAAAGTGGGTTCCAAGATCGATACCGAAGGCGCGCTGCTCGGGAATATTATTTTGCAGGTGCTGGAAAGCCACGGTCTGAAAACCGTCAATAAAGTCCAGCTCGGCACCACGCCCGTGGTGCGCGGGGCGATTACCTCCGGCGAACTGGATATCTACCCGGAATACACCGGCAACGGGGCATTCTTCTTTAAAGATGAAAACGATCCGGCATGGAAAAACGCCAAAGCCGGGTATGAGAAAGTCAAAAAACTCGACGCGGAACAGAACAAACTGGTCTGGCTGACCCCGGCTCCGGCCAACAATACCTGGACCATCGCTGTGCGCAAAGATGTGGCGGAGAAAGGTAAGCTGACCTCACTGACGGATCTTAGCCGCTACCTGAAAGAGAAGGGTGATTTTAAGCTTGCGGCGTCCGCAGAGTTTATCGAGCGTCCTGACGCGCTGCCCGCGTTCGAAAAAGCCTACGGTTTCAAACTCGACCAGGCGCAGCTGCTCTCTCTGGCGGGCGGGGATACTGCGGTGACCATCAAAGCCGCAGCGCAGCAAACCTCGGGTGTTAATGCGGCCATGGCCTACGGTACCGATGGCCCGGTGGCGGCGCTCGGCCTGCAGACCCTGACCGATCCTAAAGGCGTTCAGCCGATTTACGCCCCGACCCCGGTCGTGCGTGAGGCGGTGCTGAAAGCCCATCCGGAGATTGCCGACTGGCTCAAGCCGGTCTTCGAAAAGCTGGATGAAAAAACGCTGCAGCAGCTGAATGCCAGCATTGCCGTCGAGGGACTGGATGCCAAAAAAGTGGCCGCCGACTTCCTGAAACAACAAGGGCTTGTGAAGTAACGGGAAAGGGCTGTGCCAATAAAATGTCATAACCGCGTACTGCTGCTGTTGGCCTGCACGGCCATCGCGGCGGTCGCGTTACCGTTTGTGAATGTCGCCCCTAACCGCCTGATGTCGGGGGAGGGCAAAGCGCTCTGGCAGGTCTGGCCGTTTACGCCGGGGTGGCTGGCGGCGTCGCTGGGCGCGTGGGTGATCCTGTCGCTCTGGCAGGGACGCCCGGCGCAGTGGCTGACGCTGCTCCTCTCCGAAGGGCTGTTTATTCTCCTGTTCTGGAGCGCCGGACTGGCGGCGACGCATATGGCGTCGGCGGAAAGTCCACTGGCGAGGACCTCTATAGGCAGCGGCCTCTGGCTCTGGCTGGCGCTCTGTTTGCTGGCCTGCAGCGATGCGATTCGTCGACTCATCTCCAGTGCCGTCTGGCGCTGGGTACTGAATGCGCAGATATGGTGTATACCCTTGTTCCTGCTGTTCAGCGGGGAGCTGAACAACCTCTCGCTGTTAAAAGAGTACGCCAACCGCCAGGAGGTATTTGATGATGCCCTGGCGCAACACCTGACGATCCTCTTCGGCACGCTCCTTCCGGCGCTTCTGCTCGGGATTTCGCTGGGCATGTGGTGTTACCGCCATCCTTCCCGCCAGGGCAGCATTTTTGCCGTGCTCAACGTCATCCAGACGATTCCTTCCGTTGCGCTGTTTGGCCTGCTGATTGCCCCGCTGGCCGGGCTGGTGAAGTCGTTTCCGGTGCTGGGCGCGGCAGGCATCGCCGGAACGGGATTAACCCCGGCGCTTATCGCGCTGGTGCTCTATGCACTGTTGCCGCTGGTGCGCGGCGTGGTCGCGGGGTTAAGCCAGGTCGCGCCGGATGTGCTGGAAAGCGCCCATGCCATGGGGATGAGCGCGCGGCAGTGTTTCTGGAAGATACAGCTCCCGCTGGCGCTACCCCTGCTGCTGCGCAGCCTGCGGGTAGTTGCCGTTCAGACCGTGGGCATGGCGGTGATCGCCGCGCTGATTGGCGCGGGTGGCTTTGGTGCGCTGGTGTTCCAGGGGCTGCTGAGCAGTGCTCTCGATTTGGTGTTGCTGGGCGTGGTGCCCACGATTGCGCTGGCGGTGGTTGTCGACGCGCTGTTTGCCTTATGGCTCGCGCTGCTCAGGAGAAGCGCCAATGATTGAATTTCATGATGTCAGTAAAACCTTTGCGGGTCGCCCGGCGGCGAGCCATCTCAACCTGAACTTTGCCGAAGGCGCGTTTTCCGTGCTGATTGGTACGTCAGGGTCGGGAAAATCCACCACGCTGAAGATGATCAACCGTCTGGTCGAGCATGACAGTGGGCTGATCCGCTTTGCCGGGGAAGAGATCCGCAGTCTGCCGGTGCTGGAGTTGCGCCGTCGGATGGGCTATGCCATTCAGTCCATCGGACTGTTTCCCCACTGGACGGTGGCGCAAAACATTGCCACTGTGCTGCAGCTGGAGAAATGGTCGCGGGCTAAAACGGCTGACCGGGTGGAGGAACTGATGTCTCTGCTGGGGTTAGAGCCTGCCCTGCGCGACCGCTATCCGCACCAGCTTTCCGGTGGGCAGCAGCAGCGCGTGGGCGTGGCGCGCGCGCTGGCGGCCAATCCGCAGGTGTTGCTGATGGACGAACCCTTTGGTGCGCTGGATCCAGTGACGCGCGGGGCGCTGCAGACGGAAATGACCCGTATTCACCGCATTCTCGGAAGGACGATTGTCCTCGTGACGCACGATATTGATGAAGCTCTGCGCCTGGCCGACCATCTGGTCCTGATGGATCACGGCGAAGTGGTGCAGCAGGGCGCGCCGCTCGCGCTGCTGACCAGCCCGAAGAACGACTTTGTGCGTGAGTTTTTTGGCCGCAGCGAGCTGGGCGTCAGGTTGCTCTCCCTGCGCACGGTCGGTGATTATATGCGTCGACAGGATACGTCGCTCGCCGGTGAACCGCTACAGGCGCAAATGACCCTGCGGGATGCTCTCTCCGCGTTTGTGGCGCGCCAGTGTGAAGTGCTACCCGTTTCGGATGCCCGGGGGGCACCGTGCGGAAGCTTACATTTTCGCGATCTGCTGGCCGGGGAGGTGACGCGTGAAGGCTCTGCGTGATCCGCTCCTCTGGCTGGTAGCGCTGTTTGTCGCCTTACTGTTTTTGATGCCTCACAGCGCGGTACTGTTCAGCGCACTTTTCCCTGGGCTGCCGCGCCCGGTGTACCAGCAGGAGAGCTTTATTAATCTCGCCGTGGCGCATCTCTGGCTGGTGGCGATCTCCAGTTCTGTCGCGATTGTGCTGGGCACAGGTGCGGGTATCGCGGTGACCCGGCCTGCCGGGCGGGAGTTTCGTCCCCTGGTGGAAACCATCGCGGCTATTGGACAGACGTTTCCGCCGGTGGCGGTGCTGGCCATTGCGGTGCCGGTCATGGGATTTGGTCAGCAGCCTGCGCTTATCGCGCTGATTTTATACGGGGTGTTGCCCATTCTGCAGGGCACGCTGGCGGGTATTGCGGCTGTCCCGGCATCGGTGTTAAGCGTGGCAGAAGGGATGGGGATGAGTCGCTGGCAGCGGCTGCGCAAGGTGGAACTGCCGCTTGCAGCACCGGTTATCATTGCCGGGATCCGCACGTCGGTGATTATTAACATCGGGACGGCGACCATTGCGTCTACGGTGGGGGCCAATACGCTGGGAACGCCGATCATTATCGGCTTAAGCGGGTTTAACACGGCTTATATTGTGCAGGGGGCGGTGCTGGTCGCGCTGGCGGCTATCGTCGTCGACCGCCTTTTTGAGCGGCTGGCGATGTACCTCAGCCGACACCGCCACGAACAATAAACGAGTACCCTGCCAGCATTACGCCGCCGATACCGCTTACGGCCATCAGGACAAAAAGGGTAATCACGGCCAGTTTGGTTGCCTTCATCATGTGCTCCTGTTGTTAACGGAACAATTATACGGTGAAGCGCAGCTGTTAATGAACCATTAAATGCCGTTATGGCTCATCCGGGCCAAGGGAATAAACCGGATACCCATTCTCACGCCATTCCGTCAGCAGCTGTTGCTGCGTGGCGGACGGCACTTCGCCACACCAGACCAGCAGAGTCTGGCCGTCGAAAAACTCAGGCTTAAGCTGCGCCAGCGAGTGCGCAAGGACATCCACGCGCCAGCCCTGTTGGGTGGCAATCCACGCTTCCAGCCACAGGCGGGTGGTGTCGTGCACGTTCCAGCCGACCACCAGCGCATCTTTTCCGGCCTTGTTCTTCGCCGAGGCGAGGCAGACGGCAATGTAGTTAATCAGCACGCCGTCGAGCATGCTGAGCAGCGCCTGCAGGGTGGACTGCTGGCATTGCAGGCGTCGACGGAGCGGAATGAAAAGATGGGCGATGAGCGTCTGTGCCGGATAATCGCGGCCCTGCTCTTTGATCCATGCGCGCAGGCGCTGCACATTACCCGCCTGCAGGAGCCGCAGCAGGGTTTCCTGCTGTTCGCGCCAGAGGTGCTGCGTGTCCGGGTCGTCGTGGCTCAGCAAGGACTTCACTTTACCGACCTGCACGCCGTTGTCTATCCAGCTTTTAATTTCGCGGATCCGGTCGATATCGGCATCGTTGAACAGGCGATGTCCGCCGTCCGTTCTCTGCGGTTTAAGCAATCCATACCGTCGCTGCCACGCCCGTAGGGTAACGGGATTGATATCACAAAGGAGTGCCACTTCACCTATCGTGTAAAGCGCCATATTTGCCCCCTAGCTTACGCGTTCCCAGCTTAACTGTAGACCCACTTTGCCGAACCAGGAAGGATTGATTGATTTTTGAACAAATAATGCGAAGGATGCGCGATGATCGGAAAAAGGTGTGATAACGGACACGATTTTGCGCTTTTTTGGGATGCTTCAAAGAAAGCAAACCTGCAACAGTGTATGTTACGCGTTTTTAGCGTGTGCGGTTTTGAGTATGTACGAGTTTAATCTGGTGCTGCTGTTGCTTCAGCAGATGTGCGTGTTTCTGGTCATCGCCTGGCTGATGAGCAAAACGCGTCTTTTTATCCCGCTGATGCAGGTCACCGTACGTCTGCCGCATAAGCTGCTCTGCTACGTCACCTTCTCTATTTTTTGCATAATGGGGACTTATTTTGGTCTTCATATCGAAGATTCTATCGCCAATACGCGCGCGATCGGCGCGGTGATGGGTGGGCTGCTTGGCGGCCCCGTCGTCGGTGGCCTTGTGGGGTTAACCGGCGGGCTGCATCGTTATTCCATGGGCGGGATGACGGCGCTCAGCTGTATGATCTCTACGATCGTGGAAGGGCTGCTTGGCGGCCTGGTACACAGCTACATGATCAAGCGTGGTCGCCCGGATAAAGTCTTTAGCCCGCTCACTGCCGGGGCGATCACCTTTGTGGCCGAAATGGCGCAGATGGCGATCATCCTGCTGATTGCCCGTCCCTTTGACGATGCGCTGCACCTGGTCAGCAGTATTGCGGCCCCGATGATGGTGACTAACACCGTCGGCGCGGCGCTGTTTATGCGCATTCTGCTTGATAAACGCGCCATGTTTGAGAAGTACACCTCGGCCTTTTCTGCCACGGCGTTGAAGGTTGCCGCCTCGACCGAAGGGATCCTGCGCCAGGGGTTCAACGAGGAGAACAGCATGAAGGTGGCGCAGGTGCTCTACAAAGAGCTCGATATCGGCGCGGTCGCCATCACCGATCGCGAAAAGCTGCTGGCGTTTACCGGCACCGGAGACGATCACCATCTGCCAGGCAAACCTATCTCCTCAACCTATACGCTGCGGGCCATTGAAACCGGCGAAGTAGTGTATGCCGATGGTAACGAAGTGCCTTATCGCTGCTCGCTGCATCCGCAGTGTAAGCTGGGCTCCACGCTGGTCATTCCGCTGCGCGGTGAAAATCAGCGGGTGATGGGCACCATCAAGCTGTATGAGGCGAAAAACCGCCTGTTCAGCTCCATCAACCGCACGCTGGGGGAGGGGATCGCTCAGCTGCTGTCAGCGCAAATCCTCGCCGGGCAGTATGAACGGCAGAAAGCCCTGTTAACGCAGTCTGAGATTAAGCTCCTGCATGCGCAGGTTAATCCGCATTTCCTGTTTAATGCCCTGAATACGCTTAAAGCGGTGATCCGCCGCGACAGCGATCAGGCCGCGCAGCTGGTGCAGTTTCTGTCGACCTTTTTCCGCAAGAACCTGAAACGTCCGTCAGAGATAGTGACCCTGTCCGATGAGATTGAGCACGTGAACGCCTATCTGCAGATTGAGCAGGCGCGTTTCCAGTCTCGCCTGCAGGTGTCGCTTTCCGTCCCGGATGACCTGGCGTATCAGCATCTTCCGGCCTTTACCCTGCAGCCTATCGTGGAAAATGCCATCAAACATGGAACTTCGCAGCTGCTCGGGATCGGAGAGATCACGATTGCTGCCAGCCGTTTTAACCATCATCTGGTGCTGGATATTGAAGATAATGCCGGGCTTTATCAGCCTTCCACGTCGGGCGGGCTAGGGATGAGCCTGGTGGATAAACGTCTGCGTGCCCACTTTGGCGACGACTGCGGTATTACCGTGGCCTGTGAGCCGGACCGATTTACCCGTATTACCGTTCGACTGCCGCTGGAGGAAAACGCATGTTAAGAGTGCTGATTGTGGATGATGAGCCGCTGGCACGGGAAAACCTGCGCGTTCTGCTGCAGGAGCAGCCAGATATTGAGGTTGTGGGAGAGTGTGCGAACGCCATTGAGGCCATTGGTGCCGTGCATAAGTTGCGCCCTGACGTGCTGTTCCTCGACATTCAAATGCCGCGTATCAGCGGGCTGGAAATGGTGGGTATGCTCGACCCGGCGCATCGTCCCTACATCGTGTTTCTGACGGCCTTCGACGAGTATGCCGTTAAGGCTTTTGAGGAGCACGCGTTTGATTATTTACTCAAGCCGATTGAAGAGAAGCGGCTGGAAAAGACCCTGAACCGGTTACGCCAGGAGCGAACCGTCCAGGATGTCACGCTGCTGCCAGAGAACCAGCAGCCGCTGAAATTTATCCCGTGCACCGGGCACAGCCGAATCTATCTTTTGCAGATGGATGATGTGGCCTTCGTGAGTAGCCGACTGAGCGGCGTGTTTGTCACCAGTGCAGAAGGAAATGAAGGGTTTACCGAACTGACTCTGCGCACGCTGGAGAGCCGCACGCCGCTGATCCGCTGCCATCGTCAGTATCTGGTGAACATGGCGCATCTGAAAGAGATCCGCCTGGAAGACAACGGCCAGGCCGAGCTGGTCCTGCGCGCCGGGCAGACTGTTCCCGTCAGCCGCCGCTATCTGAAAAGTTTGAAAGAGGCGATTGGCCTATAAAGCTGGTACACTGCGCGCCATTGCATCATCGACATTCGAAGGCTCTATGCTCAGTAACGATATTCTCCGTAGCCTGCGCTACACCCTGAAAGCAAACAACAACGACATGGTGCGCATTCTTGCACTGTCTGACATGGAATCCACGTCTGCAGGCTTTGACACCTGGATGACCAAAGAAGATGAAGAGGGCTTCGTGCGCTGCCCCGACATCATTTTGTCGGGTTTCCTGAACGGTCTGATTTATGACAAGCGTGGCAAAGATGAGTCCGCCCCGGAGCTGGCGCTGGAGCGTCGCGTGAACAACAACACGGTATTGAAAAAGCTGCGCATCGCGTTCTCGCTGAAAACGGACGATATTGTGGCGATCATGACGGAGCAAAAATACCGCGTATCCGTGCCGGAAGTGACTGCCATGATGCGCGCGCCGGACCACAAAAACTACCGCGAATGCGGCGATCAGTTTCTGCGTAATTTTCTGCGCGGGCTGACCCACCGGGTGCATCACCCTAAAGCGTAAAGACGGCATGGGTGCGGCCTGATGCCCTCACCCCGACCCTCTCCCACAGGGAGAGGGAGAACAAAAAAGCCGGAGATAATCTCCGGCTTTTTTGTTATTTCACCTGCTGACCCGGCTTCGCGCCTTCGTCAGGGCTTAACAGGAAAATGTCTTTCCCTCCGGGGCCTGCGGCCATCACCATCCCCTCAGAGATGCCGAAGCGCATTTTACGCGGTGCCAGGTTCGCCACCATCACGGTCTGACGGCCAATCAGCACCTGTGGATCCGGGTAGGCTGAACGGATGCCGGAGAAGACGTTGCGCTTCTCGCCGCCCAGATCAAGCGTCAGGCGCAGCAGCTTGTCAGAGCCTTCCACGAATTCCGCGTTTTCAATCAGCGCTACGCGCAGGTCAACTTTGGCGAAATCGTCAAAGGTGATGGTTTCCTGAATCGGATCGTCCGCCAGCGGGCCGGTCACCGGTGCTGTAGCGGCCTTCACCTCTTCTTTAGAGGCTTCGACCAGGGCTTCAACCTGCTTCATCTCAATGCGGTTATACAGCGCTTTGAAGGTGTTCACCTTGTGGCTGAGCAGCGGCTGCTGGATAGCATCCCAGGTCAGTTCGGTGTTCAGGAAGGCTTCAGCACGCGCGGCCAGCTGCGGCAGAACCGGTTTCAGCCAGGTCATCAGCACGCGGAACATGTTCAGACCCATGGTGCAGATCGCCTGCAGGTCGGCGTCGCGGCCTTCCTGTTTGGCAACCACCCATGGCGCCTGCTCGTCTACATAGCGGTTGGCAACATCTGCCAGCGCCATGATTTCACGAATGGCTTTACCGAATTCACGGCTTTCCCACGCTTCGCCAACCGCAGCGGCGGCGTCAGTGAAGGTTTTATACAGCTCAGGATCGGCCAGCTCTGCGGAGAGCACGCCGTCAAAGCGTTTGGCGATAAAGCCTGCGTTACGGGATGCCAGGTTCACCACCTTGTTGACGATGTCCGCGTTCACGCGCTGGACGAAATCTTCCAGGTTCAGGTCAATGTCGTCGATGCGAGAGGAGAGCTTCGCCGTGTAGTAGTAGCGCAGGCTATCCGCGTCGAAGTGGTTCAGCCAGGTGCTGGCTTTAATGAACGTCCCGCGAGATTTAGACATCTTCGCGCCGTTAACCGTCACGTAGCCGTGCACGAACAGGTTGGTCGGCTTGCGGAAGTTGCTGCCTTCCAGCATTGCTGGCCAGAACAGACTGTGGAAGTAAACGATGTCTTTACCGATGAAGTGATACAGCTCGGCAGTGGAATCTTTCTTCCAGTATTCGTCGAAGCTGACGGTGTCGCCACGCTTGTCGCACAGGTTCTTGAAGGAGCCCATGTAGCCGATTGGTGCGTCCAGCCAGACGTAGAAGTATTTGCCCGGTGCGTTCGGGATTTCGAAGCCGAAGTACGGCGCATCGCGGGAGATATCCCACTGTTGCAGACCGGATTCGAACCACTCCTGCATCTTGTTCGCCACCTGCTCCTGCAGCGCGCCGCTGCGGGTCCACGCCTGCAGCATTTCGCTGAAGGATGGCAGGTCAAAGAAGAAGTGCTCGGAATCACGCATCACAGGCGTAGCGCCGGACACCACGGATTTCGGCTCGATAAGCTCAGTCGGGCTGTAAGTTGCGCCACACACTTCGCAGTTATCGCCGTACTGATCCGGTGATTTGCATTTCGGGCAGGTGCCTTTGACGAAACGGTCCGGCAGGAACATGCCTTTTTCCGGATCGTACAGCTGAGAGATGGTGCGGTTTTTGATAAAACCGTTCTCTTTCAGACGCGTGTAGATTAGCTCTGACAGCTCACGGTTCTCGTCGCTGTGGGTGGAGTGATAGTTGTCATAGCTGATGTCAAAGCCAGCAAAATCGGTCTGATGCTCCTGACTCATTTCGGCAATCATCTGTTCCGGGGAGATACCCAGCTGCTGCGCTTTTAGCATGATCGGCGTGCCGTGAGCATCGTCTGCACAGATGAAGTTTACCTCGTGGCCGCGCATTCGCTGGTAACGGACCCAGACATCAGCCTGGATATGCTCCAGCATGTGGCCGAGGTGGATTGAGCCGTTGGCGTACGGCAGGGCGCACGTTACCAGAATTTTTTTCGCGACTTGAGTCATAGTAGGCATTACTTCTTTTAACTGTGAAAAGGGTTTTCGATATTACCAAAAGGGGCATTATTAAGTAAGCACAAACCGCGGCCTTTCAGGTAAACTTGTTGTCTAAGGTCTTATTCACAAGAACAAAGGAGTCGGGATGAGTTCTCAATCCCAGGCCAAATCACCGGAAGCCTTACGAGCAATGGTCGCCGGGACGCTGGCTAACTTTCAGCATCCAACCCTGAAACATAATCTCACGACGCTGAAAGCGTTACACCACGTTGCGTGGCTGGACGATACGCTGCACATTGAGCTGCAGATGCCCTTCGTCTGGAGCACCGCCTTTGATGCGCTGAAAGAGCAGACCAGCTCTGAGCTGCTGCGCATTACCGGAGCGAAAGCGATCGACTGGAAGCTGAGCCACAGCATCGCCACGCTGAAGCGTGTGAAGAATCAGCCTGGCGTGAACGGGGTGAAAAACATCATCGCCGTGAGCTCAGGTAAAGGCGGGGTGGGCAAATCGTCTACTGCAGTAAACCTGGCGCTTGCGCTGGCGGCGGAAGGGGCGAAGGTGGGTATTCTCGATGCCGATATCTATGGTCCGTCCATTCCAAACATGCTGGGTGCGGAAAACCAGCGTCCAACCTCGCCGGACGGTACGCATATGGCGCCGATCGTGGCGCATGGGCTGGCGACCAACTCAATCGGTTACCTGGTGACTGACGATAACGCCATGGTCTGGCGCGGCCCGATGGCCAGCAAAGCGCTGATGCAGATGCTGCAGGAAACCATGTGGCCGGATCTCGATTATCTGGTGCTGGATATGCCGCCGGGTACCGGTGATATCCAGCTGACGCTGGCGCAGAACATTCCGGTAACGGGCGCTGTGGTGGTGACCACACCGCAGGACATCGCGCTGATCGACGCCAAAAAAGGCATCGTCATGTTCGAAAAAGTGGAGGTGCCGGTACTTGGTATCGTTGAGAACATGAGCATGCACATCTGCAGCAACTGTGGGCACCACGAGCCAATCTTTGGTACTGGTGGCGCAGAAAAGCTGGCCGAACAGTATCATACCCAACTGCTGGGTCAGATGCCGCTGCATATCACCCTGCGCGAAGATCTGGACAGTGGAAAACCGACGGTTGTTAGCCGTCCGGACAGCGAATTTGCGGATATGTATCGTCAGCTGGCGGGGCGCGTTGCGGCGCAGCTTTACTGGCAGGGCGAAGTCATTCCGAGCGAAATCGCGTTCCGCGCGGTGTAATTCCTCTGCACTTTAATGCCGGGTGGCGCTTCGCTTACCCGGCCTACAAATGGCACCATCACGTAGGTCGGGTAAGGCGAAGCCGCCACCCGACGTTAACTCAGCCGATAATGCATCAGATAGTACTCTCCGTCCGGAGAATCACCCGTTGCCTCAATGTGCCAGCCATGTCGCTGGTAAAACGCAATAGCCCGCCTGTTCTTCACCAGACACTTCAATGCACCCGTGCTGGTAAACGTTTTCTGTACGTGCTCAAGTAACAGATGTCCGACACCCAGGCTCTGAGACTGCGGATCAACAAACAGGTTGTGCAGAAAATTATCGTTGGTCCAGACGGAAGCAAACCCCAGTCGATGGCCGTCCTGCTCCGCAACCCAGATGGCTTCGTCCCGGGTAGCGGCGTCGAAATCTTCCAGATGCCAGCCAGAGTCATCAAGCCAGGGCCAGGCATCGCGTCGGGCGTGGAGATAGAGCGTGCGCAGGAAAGGCCGATCGCTCTCCTGCCACGGACGGATGACGATCGTATCAGCGATGATAGAAGATATCCCCATTATAGGCTTTGTAGATTTTGCCATCTGCATCGCCAATCAGGACGTAGTTTTCGCCCATGTAGGTCCAGTGGGTCCCTGCATCCGGTGCCGGCAGGTTACGCAACTGATACTGTTTGATGGTGTATTCGGGCGTTTGATACTGCGCCGGTGCGGTATCGCCGATTTTGAACTTAGTGAAATCAGCGATGAACTCTTGTTCCTCATAGGCTTTGATGCCTGATGGCGCAGCGGCGGTTTGCGGGGCAGAAAATGCGGATCCCGCCAGAGACAGTAATACACCCAGAAGCAGCAATTTACGCTTAGCCATTTTTTCTCCAGTGATATCGTTACAGATGTTTTGTCTGCGGGCGCGCGTATGAAGCAAGGCAGACAGTCCATTTTAAGGATCAACGCAAGCCGTGTATGAAAAAAATGTAACAAAAATGGACAGTTTTGTGTAGTCGAACCGTGTGGGTCTTATTTGCGTGGCCGATATTTACCATTACTAATATTTGTTATTTTTATTAATCTATTCTGAAAATAACTTTTAGCATCAAAATTGCGCGGTTAAGCGAATGCTTTACTGAGGAATACCCTTTAGTATCGCCTTCGGATGAAGTGATATTACTTTTGATTTAATTAGGCGATTGTGCATCGGCTCAGCTTTTTAAAGCGGATGTATTCGTTTTTTAGAATTTCATGGTAATGCCATTAAAATAATAACTAATTATATTTCATGGTGTTAGTTGCATTCTTTTTGCAGATGTAACGCCTGGCGCAACGATAAACCAACATTTTATATAAATGAAAAACACAACTGCATTCCCACTACTCTTTCTTTTTCTTAGCCAGTTAACAGGGTGTGTATTTTCACCGGGTCAGCACTTAAGTCTGTCTGGAAAAAAAGTTACGCCGAGTGAAGGAATTAATCATCAACTGGATAAACGTGTAGAAATTTTTCCAGTGACCCCTGGGTTGATTGAAAAACTGCGTCCGCCCGTGTCGAAATCTCAGGCGAATCCTAATCTGGATGAGCAGCTCAAAAACTGGGAATACCGTATTGGCACAGGCGACATCCTGACGGTCACCGTCTGGGATCACCCTGAATTAACGACGCCTGCCGGGCAGTATCGTAGCGCGAGCGATGCGGGCAACTGGGTCAACGCCGACGGTACGCTTTTTTACCCCTATGTCGGTAAGCTGCACGTAGCGGGCAAAACAGTTTCACAGATACGTGAAGAGATTACCGCGCGACTGGATAAGGTCATTGAGAGCCCTCAGGTGGATGTCAGCATTGCCTCCTTCCGTTCGCAAAAAGCCTATATCACTGGTGAGGTAGAGAAATCGGGCCAGCAGCCCATTACCAATATTCCACTGACGGTGATGGATGCAGTCAACGCTGCTGGTGGGCTATCTGCGGATGCCGACTGGCGGAATGTGGTACTCACGCATAATGGTCAGGACTCACGTCTTTCCCTCTATGCCCTGATGCAGCACGGCGATTTAACGCAAAACAAGCTGCTTTATCCAGGCGATATCTTGTTTGTTCCCCGAAACGACGCGCTGAAAGTGTTCGTGATGGGGGAGGTGGTTAAACAGAGCACCCTTAAAATGGATCGTAGCGGCATGACGCTGGCCGAAGCGCTGGGAAATGCTGGCGGCTTAAACCAGAACATGGCCGATGCCACCGGCATTTTTGTGATTCGACAGGTAGCGAAAAAAGGCGACGCGGACAAAATTGCCAACATCTATCAACTGAATGCAGAAGATGCGTCAGCCATGGTGCTAAGCACGGAATTTCAGCTGGAGCCGTATGACATTGTCTATGTGACCACCGCACCGCTTTCACGCTGGAATCGCGTCATTACCCAACTGGTGCCGACTATCACAGGTGTTCACGATCTGACCGAAACCGTCCGCTATATCAGATCGTGGCCGCAATAATGTTCAATTCAATCTTAGTGGTTTGCACAGGCAATATTTGCCGTTCGCCAATGGGTGAACGGCTGTTGCGCCAGCAGCTACCCGGCAGGCAGGTGACCTCGGCAGGTATCTTCGGTCTCGAAGGATGCCCGGCGGATGCCGCTGCTCAGGCCGTGGCCTGGCGTCATGGTATTTCGCTGGAGGGGCATGTTGCCCGCAAGGTGACGCGTAGCCTGTTACAAAAATCCGATTTGATTCTGGTGATGGAGCCGAAACACCTTCGTTTTATCGCCACTATGGCCCCGGAGAACCGGGGAAAATCGCTGCTATTTGGACAATGGCTGGAAACCAAGGACATTCCCGACCCGTATCACAAAAGTCGTGAAGCCTTCGAATATGTTTTCAACCAATTGGGAAAAGCCAGTCAGGAATGGGCTCGTCGTTTGAGTCAACAAGGAATGAAGCAGTAATGTCGTCTTCTAAATCAGACAAATTTGGTGCCGCGACACCGCAGAATAATGAAATCGATCTCATTCAGTTACTTGCTGAGATGTTTGATCACCGGATCATGATTGCGTGTATCACACTCCTGTTCACGGTATGTGCGGGGATTTATGCATTTAGCGCCACGCCAGTTTATCAGGCTGATGCACTGGTGCAGGTCGAGGCGAAGCAGGATAACTCGCTACTTAAAAGCTTAAGCCAGTTCGGGTCCGATCTCTCCCCCGATGTCGCCCCAGAACTTCTGCTCCTTAAATCAAGGATGATTCTGGGAGAGACCGTTGATCAACTCGGGCTAACATACCACGTTAAGCGGCGCGTACTCCCTGTTATCGGTCCTGTGTGGGAACAGATTCGGGGACGAAAAACTGATGAAATAACGATTGGCGCACTGACTATTCCGCTTCTGGAAGGTGAGCCACAAACGCTTTTACTCACCGCACAGGACCAGGGGCGATTTCATCTTGAGGGTAAGACGCTGGCTGTAGACGGCGTTGTGGGAAAAGCGATGGTTAAAGATGGGGTATCTCTGCTGGTGACATCCCTCGATGCGGTTCCGGGTACCCAATTTATCCTCAAAACCGTCACGAAACTTGAAGCGATCAACGCCATTCAAAAGAGGCTTACGGTTGCTGAATCGGCGAAACAGAGCGGTATGATCGCGTTAACCATAGCGGGTGAAGACCCCGGTAAGATCGCCAGAGTGCTTAATACAATCGCTGAAAATTATCTCAGCCAGAATATTGCGCGTCAGGAAGCTCAAGATACCCGGAGCCTGACGTTTTTACAGACTCAATTACCGAAGATCAGTCGGGAGCTGGATGAAGCCGAAGCACGACTGAATGCCTACAGAGAGAAGCGTGATTCTGTCGACTTGTCTCTGGAGGCAAAGTCGGTCCTGGATCAGGTTGTTAATGTGGAAAACCAGCTTAACGAGCTGACATTCCGTGAAGCAGAGGTTTCTCAGCTTTTCAAGAAGGATCACCCCACTTACCGCGCGTTACGAGAAAAGAAACAAACGCTCGAGCAGGAACGTACGCGCCTCAACAAACGCGTTTCAGCCATGCCCTCCACGCAGCAGGAAATATTACGCCTGAGTCGTGACGTGGAATCCGGGCGTACCATCTACCTGCAACTTCTGACGCGGCAGCAGGAGCTGAATATCTCCCGCTCCAGCGCGATTGGAAACGTGCGGATCATTGACCCGGCCGTGACGCAGCCCATTCCGATTAAACCGCGTAAAGCGCTTATTATTGTGCTGGGCATGCTGATGGGGTTAATGCTCTCGACCGGAACGGTTTTCGTGCGTTCGGCCTTTAAGCGGGGCATTACGTCATCTGAGCAACTTGAAGTGCAGGGAATACCGCTTCTGGCGACGCTCCCGCGCTCAGTCTGGCTCTGGAAAAAGACGCATCTGCGCAGGCGGAACCTGTTTGCTTCCCACTGGAAACACAGAACATCAAACGTACCTTTCCTGCCTGTTGACCGGCCGACCGATATGTTTATCGAAGCGGTGCGCGGGCTCCGTACCAGTCTGCATTTTACGATGATGGATGCAACAAACCGGATCGTAGTGGTGTCAGGCCCTACGCAGGACTGCGGAAAGACCCTGGTCAGTACCTCACTGGCGTCGATTGCGGCTCAGGCGGGACAGCGAGTCTTGTTTATTGATGCGGATATGCGCAAGGGGTATGTCCACAATATTTTCAAACTGAACAATCATCTTGGATTGTCCAGCGTGCTCGGAGGAAACGTAGAATGGCAGGACGCGGTTCAACGCTTTGAGAAAGGCGGTTTTGATGTCCTGACCTGCGGACCCCGGCCTTCACATCCCGTTGATTTGCTCATGAGTGAACGCTTCCAGGCGGTAATGTCACGGATCGACACACTTTATGACATCGTCATTATCGACACCCCACCCGTACTTGCCGTGACGGATGCATTGCTGATCACCAGAGCCGCGGCCACCACGCTACTGGTTGCCCGTTTTGGAAAAACCAGCGGTAAAGAGGTCGAGCACTCACTGAAGCGTCTGCGGCAAACGGGCGTGCAGGTGAATGGCGCTATCCTCAACGATATCGTGAAATCCGCTGCGCTCTATTACAACTCGGGCTATAGCCACTACGACTACGGCTACACTCAGGAATAAGCATCGCGCGACACTTCTTTACAGCACCGTGCCGAACAGCCCGTTAAGATGACCTCCGTTACAACGAGAGGTCATAATGGATAACCGTAAATTGAGTCGACTGCGCCGTTGGGCGCGGGAAGGGATCATTTTCTTTTTGCTCGCGCTGGCCGTGATGTGGGGCGTGGATCAATACCGCAAGCCCACACTCCCCGCCAGTTTTAGCGCCACCCCAATGCAAAGCATTGACGGAAAGCGCCACGATATCGAAGCACTCAGCCAGGAGCGGCCACTGCTGATTTACGTCTGGGCAACGTGGTGTAGCATCTGCCGTTATACGACACCGGCGGTGGATAAGCTGGCAGAAGAGGGCGGTAACGTCATCAGTATTGCCATGCGTTCCGGTGATGATGCGAAGCTGGCTCGCTGGGTCGAGAAGAAAAGCCTGAGTATGCCGGTGATTAACGATGCAAACGGTGCGGTGTCACAACAGTGGCAGGTGAGCGTAACGCCGACGCTAGTGATTGTATCGAAGGGGAATGTGGTCAGTACCACAACGGGCTGGACGAGCTACTGGGGATTAAAAGTCAGGATGTGGTGGGCAGGTCTGTAAAAATAACCCCTCTCCCGGTGGAAGAGGGGTTTTGTATTACTTAGCCAGAACTTCCTGCGCGGTGCGCTCAACCAAAGACAGCAGGGTTTTAATATCCTCCAGCGTCACGGTTGGGTTCAGCAGCGTAAGCTTCAGGCAGGTAACGCCGTTATGCTCGGTCACACCGACGTTCGCGCGACCAGACTCCAGCAGCGCATCACCAATTTTCTGGTTCAGCAGGGCGATACCCGCATCGTCCATCTGCACCTGGCCACGGAAGCGGAACAGCACGCTTGCCAGCTGTGGCTGCATAACCAGTTCCAGAGCAGGCTGCTCTTTCACGTAGGCGGCAACCTGCTGCGCCAGCGTCACGCCGTGATCGATGATCGCGGCGTATTGCTCCTGACCCAGTGCTTCCAGGCTCATCCACAGCTTCAGCGCGTCGAAACGACGGGTCGTCTGCAGAGATTTGGACACCAGGTTTGGCACGCCCGCCTCTTCGTCGAACTCAGAGTTCAGGTAGGCAGCCTGATAGCGCATCAGTTCATAGTGACGTGCTTCTTTCAGCAGGAACGCGCCGCAGCTGATGGTCTGGAAGAACTGCTTGTGGAAGTCCAGCGTGACGGAATCCACCAGCTCAATACCGTCCAGGTAATGACGATACTGCTCAGACATCAGCAGCGCCCCGCCCCAGGCCGCATCAACGTGTACCCAGATGTTCTGCTTCGCCGCCAGTTCAGCAATCGCACGCAGCGGGTCGATAGCACCGGCATCGGTGGTACCGGCTGTCGCGACGATCGCCAGAATCTGCTCGCCGTTCGCGTTGCACTGCGCAATTTTCGCCGCCAGATCGGACAGATCCATACGGGAGAATTCATCCGTTTTCACCTGCACCACGGACTGGTAGCCCAGACCCATCAGCGCCATGTTTTTCTGCACGGAGAAGTGCGCGTTTTCGGAGCACAGTACGCGGATCTTACGCAGATCGCCCACTAGACCGTCCTGCTGAACGGAGTGACCCTGACGCGCGAAGAATGCATCACGGGCCAGCATCAGACCCATCAGGTTGCTCTGAGTGCCGCCGCTGGTGAAAACACCTGCGTCGCCAGCCTGATAACCCACGCGGGTACGCAGCCATTCGATCAGTTTGATCTCAATGATGGTTGCGGACGGGCTTTGATCCCAGGAGTCCATACTCTGGTTAGTGGCGTTAATCAGCACTTCTGCCGCCTGGCTTACGACCAGACTTGGGCAGTGCAGGTGCGCCACACACTGTGGGTGATGAACGGACAAGCTGTCTTTCAGGAAGAACTCAACGGCGCGTTCAATCGCCGCTTCGTTGCCCAGCCCTTTCGGGTTGAAATCCAGCTTAATACGGTCGCGCAGTTCCGCGACCGTTTTGCCCTGGTACATCTCAGGCTGTTTCAGCCACTGCATCACAGCCTGAGTGCTTTGTTCAATCGCCTGCTGATAAGCGTCAATGCTCTGCGCAGAGGAGAACAAAATTGGGTTTGAATCTGACATCGTAATCAACTACTCCGGTTACGCCGGGCGAACGCCCGCAGCAAGCAGTGCCTGCTCGAATTTATCCAGGAAGATTTTCAGCTCTTCATCGCTGATCAGCAGAGAAGGCAGCAGACGCAGAACGATACCATTGCGACCACCACGTTCCAGAATCAGACCCGCTTCGAAGCATTTCTTCTGAATCAGTGCAGACAGCTCGCCGTCGCCCGGGAAGCAACCCATGTGGTCAGCCGCTTCGTGTGGCTTAACGATCTCAATACCGATCATCATGCCCAGACCGCGAACGTGGCCGATGACCGGATAACGTTTCGCCATCTCTTTCAGCTGGCCTTTCAGCCATTCGCCCTGTGCAGCCACTTTGCCTGCGATGTTCTGGTCTTTCAGGATTTTCAGCGTCGTCAGACCGGTTGCCATCGCCAGCTGGTTGCCGCGGAAGGTGCCGGTGTGGTGACCCGGTGCCCATGCGTCGAACTGCTTTTTGATACCGAGCACGGCCAGCGGCAGACCGCCGCCAACGGCTTTAGACATCACGATAATGTCTGGCTCAATGCCCGCGTGTTCGAAGGCGAAGAATTTACCGGTACGGGCAAAGCCTGCCTGAACTTCGTCGAGGATCAGCAGAATGCCATGTTCCTGCGTCACTTTACGGATGCGCTGCAGCCACTCAGCCGGAGCCGGGTTCACGCCGCCTTCACCCTGAACGGCTTCGAGGATCACCGCTGCAGGTTTACGCACGCCGCTTTCAACGTCGTTAATCAGGTTGTCGAAGTAGTAGGTCAGCGCTTTAACACCCGCTTCACCACCGATACCCAGTGGGCAGCGGTATTCGTGCGGGTAAGGCATGAACTGCACTTCTGGCATCATACCGTCAACCGCTTCTTTCGGAGACAGGTTACCCGTCACGGACAGTGCGCCGTGGGTCATCCCGTGGTAACCACCTGAGAAGCTGATGATACCGCTACGGCCGGTCACTTTTTTCGCCAGCTTCAGCGCCGCTTCAACGGCGTCAGCACCGGATGGACCGGTGAACTGCAGGCAGTACTCTTTGCCCTGACCCGGCAGCAGAGAGAGCAGGTATTCAGAAAACGCGTCTTTCAGAGGCGTCGTCAGATCCAGTGTATGTAACGGCAAGCCGCTGGTAATGACATTTTGGATGCTTTTCAGCACATCAGGATGGTTATGTCCAAGCGCAAGGGTCCCTGCACCTGCTAAACAGTCAAGGTATTCTTTATTATCTGCATCGGTGATCCACACGCCTTCTGCTTTAGTGATCGCTAAAGGCAGTTTGCGCGGATAACTCCTGACGTTAGATTCAAACTCGGCCTGACGGGCCAGATAGGTTTCGTTGCTTTTGTGGGCATCTACAGTGTCAATACGGACTTTATCCGTCATCATATCACTCCTACAACCGCCGCTTCGTTATGAGCCACGATTGAATAAAAAGTTAAAAAACAGATGGGGCCTGAAAAAAACGCCGCCAATATAGAGCCTTTTGCCACGGGGCTCAATGGTTAATTTGTTTACTGTTTTGTGACATGGGTTACAGGGGCGGGTTTATCCCCGTTTAAGGAGAGGAAATTACACTTTATGGTAAATAAAAACAGCCTGTTACGTACTTTACGCCCTGATTGTAAAATCATAAAAAAGAGTGTGGCAAATTGTGCGATTCGCTTGATGAAAAGGAGGTAAGCCGCCTCCTTTGCACGCTTATTTCTGCGACCTGTGCAAAAAGCTGCGGTCAGGATGCATGCGCAACGGAATCACGCTTTAAATATGGACTTTCAACACGTGTGGTTTCCAGGTGTTGCTCACCGTTAATAATATGCAGGGCGCTCAGGCGACCAATTTCATAATGCGGCAACTGAACCGTAGAGAGCGGAGGGAGGAAGAGTTCCCCAATGCCGACCATATTGTCGTAGCCGATAACCGCGACATCCTCGGGAATGCGAAGCCCTTGCGCCAGTAGCGTCTGATAGACCATCAACGCGATGCGGTCGTTGCCGCAGATCACGGCGTCGAACCGTGGGACACCATTCTGGATGCGCGCCAGCAACACTGAGGGAATGTCACGATAGTGCTCATCGCCGGGCGCCATATAGTTGTGCTCCAGGCTATCCGGGTCGATTCCCGCTTCAAGGCATGCGCGTTCCAGCCCCTGACGGCGTCGGGTTGTGGCCAGGTGGCCCGCAGGCAAATGCAGGCAGAGTGGTTGTTGATAGCCCTCCGCAAGCAACGCGCGCACGGCGGTGTACTGCCCCAGTTCGTCATCTGGAATATAGCTGGCTACCCGTTCACCGTCACTTTCGCAGTTGGCCAACACACAGGGTAGGGTAAGCAACTTAGCCGGGAGAGGAACCTGACGTAGCCCCATGGTGGTGTAAATAATCCCGTCAGGCCGATGAGACAGGAGAAGGTCGACAATGGCGTCCGGGTTATCATCGCTAAACATATTCATCACGAAGCTGTTCCAGCCGTGCATCCTGGCGGTCTCTTCAATGGACAGCGTAATCTCCACCGAGAAAGGTGTCGTCACCGTATCAAGGGCCAGCACGCCGATGGTTTTAGGTGAGGCATGTGCACCACGTATCTTCTTGGCGGACAGATCGGGCACATAGTTGGTCTGCTCGATGGCCCGATGTACGCGCGCCAGCGTTTCCGGTTTTAGGCGCTCCGGGCTGTTAAGCGCACGTGATACAGTCATCAGAGACACGTTCGCCAGCTTTGCGACGTCCTTCAGGGAAGCCATTTTCTTACTCCGTCAATGATCTGTAAGAGAGAATATACAACTAAGTACATGATGTAAAAGGAAATCCTGTTCTGGGGTAGTGTCGTGCAGCGATCACAGATGAATATTTGATCGCGATCGCACTCCTTCAATGTTAACGTTAACTTTCGTGATTAACATCATAAATCTTAGTCAAACAGCATGAGAATAAAATTATGTTAACGTTACCATTGCGCCATTACTCCAACATGAGAATGTCATGATGAAAACGCATCACTCTCACAGCTACCCTTTATTGAGCGCATTACTGTTTTTCTTTTTTGTGACCTGGTCGTCTTCCGGCTCGTTGCTTTCTATCTGGCTCCACCAGGAAGTGGGCTTAAAGGCAGGGGATACCGGCATTATCTATGCCGTGCTTTCAGTCTCTGCGCTGTTTGCTCAAATCTGCTATGGATTCATTCAGGACAAGCTCGGTCTGCGAAAAAACCTGCTCTGGTTTTTGACCAGTCTGCTCATTCTTTCGGGTCCGGCGTTTTTGCTGTTTGGTTATCTGCTGCAGATTAACGTTTTACTCGGCAGTATTTTCGGCGGGGTTTTTATCGGTTTGACGTTTAACGGCGGGATAGGGGTACTGGAATCCTATACCGAGCGCGTGGCACGCCAAAGCCAGTTTGAATTCGGCAAAGCGAGGATGTGGGGATCGCTTGGCTGGGCAGTGGCGACCTTTTTTGCGGGACTCTTGTTTAACATCGATCCGAAGCTGAATTTCGCTGTCGCGAGCTGCGCAGGACTGGTGTTTTTTATTTTGCTGGCGCGTCTCAGGGTCTCTTCCGCACCGCACGCCATGCAGGAAGCGGTCTCCGGCGGCAAGGTCACGCTGGAAGACGCGCTGCGCCTGCTGACGCTGCCACGCTTCTGGGCGCTGGTGTTTTTCGTAATCGGGACCTGTATTTACGGCGTTTACGACCAGCAGTTTCCGGTCTATTTCTCCTCCCAGTTCCCGACGTTGCAGGAAGGGAACGCCATGTACGGCTACCTCAACTCCTTCCAGGTTTTCCTTGAAGCGGCGGGGATGTTCTGCGCCCCCTGGCTGGTGAATCGCCTCGGCGCGAAGAATGGCCTGATTTTCGCGGGAATGGTGATGGCGATGCGTATGGTGGCATCGGGTCTGGTTGAGGGGCCGGTATTGATCTCCATAACCAAACTATTGCACGCAGTAGAACTGCCTGTTTTGCTGGTCTCAATCTTTAAATACAACAGTTTACATTTTGATAAGCGGCTCTCTTCCACCCTTTATCTGGTGGGCTTCGCCTGTACAAGCTCGGTAATTGCCTCAGTCCTGTCGCCGCTGGCAGGTTACAGCTATGAGAAATACGGTTTTGCCCAGTCTTATCTGATTATGGGGCTGTTAGTGTTCAGCACCACGTTTATCTCCATCTTCCTTTTGCGCTCGGGTAAGTCCTCTTCTGACCCGCTCATGCCGCAACCTTCCACTATCTGATCGAAAGAGTAGAGCAATGACGTATTCCATTACGAAAGCAGAGCAGGAACTTCAGTCCAGACGCGAGGGGCTTAACCTGCGCTGGTATCCGCGTTACCACCTCGCTGCACGCGCTGGCTGGATGAACGACCCTAATGGCCTGGTCTGGTTTGATGGCTGGTATCACGCCTTTTATCAACATCATCCGTATTCGACCCAGTGGGGCCCGATGCACTGGGGCCATGCGCGCAGCAAGGATTTAGTTCACTGGGAACATCTCCCGGTTGCACTGGCGCCAGAAGGAGCAGAAGACAAGGATGGCTGTTTTTCCGGATCGGCAGTGGTGGATGGCGATACGCTTGCGCTGATTTACACCGGACATAAATTCCACGGCGATCCTGATGATGAGGCAAATCTCTACCAGGTGCAGTGTCTGGCGACCAGCCGTGATGGTATTCATTTTAGCCGGGAAGGCATGGTTGTTGACACGCCGCCTGGCCTGCATCACTTCCGTGACCCGAAAGTGTGGCGTGAGGGGGAGAGCTGGTACATGGTCGTCGGTGCGCGGGACGGCGAAACGGGTCAGGTGCGCGTGTATCGCTCTGAAGATCTGCACGCGTGGCAGGATATGGGCGTGCTTGCGGTGGCAGAAAAAGAGATGGGGTATATGTGGGAATGCCCTGACTTTTTCACTCTCAATGGCAAGCGCGTACTGATGTTTTCACCTCAGGGAGTGGTGGCTAAAGGATACAAAAATCGTAATCTATTTCAGAGTGGCTATCTGTTGGGCGAGTGGCAGCCTGGTCAGCCTTTTGTGCGAGAAGGTGAGTTTGTGGAGATGGATCGCGGACATGATTTCTATGCGCCACAAAGTTTCCTGACCCCTGATGGCCGCCGTATCGTTATCGGCTGGCTGGACATGTGGGAATCCCCACTGCCGGAGCAGGAAGATGGATGGGCTGGCATGCTCTCTTTACCGCGTGAACTGACGCTGAGTGCGGATAACCGCCTGCAAATGCGACCGGCCAGAGAGGTCGAAGGCCTCCGGGGAGAGTGGTTCCCCTGGCCAGTAAGTACTCTTAAAAACCAGCAGATTACTCTGGTGGAACACTGCGACGCGATGGAGGTCATGCTGAAGTGGGATTGCGCCAACAGCGGTGCAGAGCAATACGGCATTCGTTTTGGAGATGGCTTACGCGTCTATGTTGATGCGCAGATGCAGCGCCTGGTGCTGGAGCGTTATTATCCGCAGTATGGCCTGTGCGGTACCCGAAGCGTCGCGCTGAACCTGAACGACACGCTAAGCCTGCGCCTGTTCGTTGACAGCTCGTCAGTGGAAGTGTTTGTCAATGAAGGGGAGGCGTGCCTGAGCAGCCGTATTTACCCTGATGCAGAGTGTCGCGAACTTGCGTTGTTCGCGTGGACCGGGGCCGCTTCGCTTATCGATGCCGGAGCATGGCAATTAGGGTAAACGAATGACGTCAGGAATAACGTCCTGAATTTCCTGACGTCATAATCCGTTATGGTCTGCAAATAAAAAGGCGACAGGCGACACCTTTGTTTTACGTTGCTTCTTTACTCACCGCCGATCTGCTCTGACAGAGTAATAAACGAAAGATGAACAGGTGATTCCTTTCCCGGTCTCTGCTGTGATGAGTACCGCGATAAATCGAAACCCCTTGCGCCTGGCACGCCGCCGCGGTTACACTAAACAACAGCAATAAACGTTAATTAACTCATTGTTTCAAAAGTATTTTGACTCGGGGTGCCCTTCTTTGTGAAGGCTGAGAAATACCCGTATTACCTGATCTGGATAATGCCAGCGTAGGGAAGTCAGATGCCTCCCCGGTCATCGCTTCTTCACGCAAGGCAGGAGCGAACCCATGCAGCCTGACCTGCTCGATTTACACGTTTTACATCATTTCCGTACCCGTTCTCCGCTTACCCATTGCATGACCAACGATGTCGTACAGACCTTCACGGCTAACGTGTTGCTGGCGCTTGGCGCATCCCCTGCGATGGTGATTGAGGCCGAAGAGGCTGAACAGTTTGCCGGGATTGCCGATGCCCTGCTGATTAACGTCGGCACGTTGACCTCGCCGCGCGCCCAGTCGATGCGTCGGGCGATTGAAAGCGCGGTGGCGGCAGGAAAGCCCTGGGCGCTGGACCCGGTGGCCGTGGGCGCGCTGACGTTCCGCACCCGCTTTTGCCACCAGATTCTTGCCCTTAAACCGGCCGCCATTCGCGGCAATGCCTCCGAAATCCTTGCCCTTGCCGGAATGAGCGCCGGTGGGCGCGGCGTTGATACCACCGATACCGCGGTCAGCGCGGTGCCAGCTGCACAGGCGCTGGCCCGTCAGACCAATGCCATTGTGGCGGTGACGGGGGAAATAGATTACATCACTGACGGACAGCGCACCCGAACGGTTGCGGGCGGCGACCCGCTGATGACCCGCGTAGTGGGTACGGGCTGTGCGCTCTCCGCCGTCGTCGCGGCCTGCTGTTCGCTGCCGGGCGACAGGCTGGATAACGTTGCCGCCGCCTGCGGATGGATGAAGCGTGCCGGAACGATTGCCGTAACGCACGCTCGCGGGCCAGGCAGTTTTGCCAGCGCGTTCCTTGATGCGCTCTATACACTGGAGGAGCAGGCATGAAACGGATTAACGCCCTGACCATTGCCGGTACCGACCCCAGCGGCGGCGCGGGTATCCAGGCTGACCTGAAAACCTTCTCGGCCCTCGGCGCGTACGGCTGTTCAGTGATTACCGCGCTGGTAGCGCAAAATACGCGCGGCGTGCAGTCGGTTTACCGAATCGAACCGGATTTTGTTGCCGCGCAGCTTGATTCGGTGTTCAGCGACGTGCGCATTGATACCACCAAAATCGGCATGCTGGCCGAAACGGACATTGTTGAAGCGGTGGCAGAACGACTGAAGCGTTATCAGGTGCAAAACGTGGTACTGGACACCGTGATGCTGGCAAAAAGTGGCGATCCGCTGCTTTCCGCTTCCGCGGTTGAGACGTTGCGCTGGAAATTGCTGCCGCAGGTGGCGCTCATTACCCCTAATCTGCCGGAGGCCGCCGCGCTGTTAGGCACATCGCATGCGCAAACTGAACGTGAAATGAAAGAGCAGGGAAACGCGCTGCTGGCGATGGGGTGTGGCGCGGTGCTGATGAAAGGTGGGCACCTCGATGATGCTGAAAGCCCTGACTGGCTCTTTACCCGCGACGGAGAAGTGCGTTTTACCGCCCCGCGCGTACAGACAAAAAATACCCACGGCACGGGCTGTACGCTCTCTGCCGCGCTGGCGGCGCTGCGTCCACGGCATGACAACTGGGCCGATACGGTACGCGAAGCGAAGACCTGGCTCTCGGCGGCGCTGGCAAAAGCCGATACTCTGGAAGTCGGTCACGGTATTGGGCCGGTTCATCATTTTCATGCATGGTGGTAAGCCAGTATACTGGCAGGAAACACCACGTCTGAGAAAACAGAGATGGAACAAGCGCATACCCGATTAATCGCTCAACTGAATGAACGGATCGCCGCGGCCGATAACACACCGCTGTACCTGAAATTTGCCGAAACGGTAAAAAACGCGGTGCGCAGCGGGGTGCTGGAGCACGGGAATATTCTGCCCGGCGAACGCGATCTCAGCCAGTTAACCGGCGTGTCGCGCATCACCGTGCGCAAAGCGATGCAGGCGCTGGAAGCCGAGGGGGTTGTAACGCGTGCCCGGGGTTACGGAACGCAAATCCACAACATCTTCGAATATTCGCTGAAAGAGGCGCGCGGTTTTTCTCAGCAGGTGGTGCTGCGCGGTAAAACGCCCAACACGCTGTGGGTCAATAAACGGGTGGTAAAATGCCCGGAAGAGGTGGCCAGCCAGCTGTCGCTTGAGCCTGAAAGCGAGGTGTTCATGCTGAAACGCATTCGCTATGTTGACGACGACGCGGTGTCGATTGAAGAGTCCTGGGTGCCGGTCGGATTAATTCCCGATCCGGATGCGATTGGTATTTCGCTGTACGATTACTTCCGCAGTCAGAATATTTTCCCGCAGCGTACCCGTTCACGGGTGAGCGCCCGTATGCCGGACAGCGAGTTTCAGGCGCACATCAAGATGGACGAAAAAATACCGGTGCTGGTGATCAAGCAGGTTGCGCTTGACCAGCAACACCGGCCGATTGAGTACAGCATCAGCTACTGTCGTAGCGATCTATACGTCTTTGTGTGCGAGGAGTAGTTCCTCGCGAGTGGGAGCGCAATCACCGCCGCGGTGGCTGACCACCCAGGACGCCACGGCATTCCCCAACAGAATGGCATCTGCCAGTGACCATCCTGCCGCCAGCCCGGCGAGCGTGCCGCCCGCATGGCTGTCGCCTGCGCCAATTGTATCCACGACCGTGGCCGGAAACGCCGGAACAACGCCTGAAGCATCGCCGTCATACCAGGCTGCGCCGTCTTTATCATGACGGACAATCAGCGCGGCGCCGAAACGCCGCTGCCATTCCGCGCCGAGGTTTTCAGGCTTTACCCCCAGTCTTTCTGCCGCAATTTCTGCCTCCTGACGATTAAGCGACACGATCGGCCTGCAGGCCATAATCCGCGCCATAAGGGGGGCGGGAATATCCCCGATGCGCGGGCCGAAATCGATCAAGGCCGTCACCTCATGTAACCCTTCCAGCCAGCTCGTCAGCAGCTCACCGCACGGTGAGGCCAGCTGATATCCGGACAAATAAACCAGGCTGTGTGATGGTACAGACAGCGTATCAAGCCAGCCCGGCTGCCACTGGTTCTCCACCCCGCTAAACGACATAAAGGTGCGCTCGCCGTCAGGCTCTACCAGCGCCAGGCACCAGCCGTTGTCGCCGGTTTCGGCCTCCACGGCGCTGTGCAGATCCTGTTTTGCCATCGCGTTGCGGATAATATCCGCCCACACGCCGTGGCCGACGGGAAGGGCGTTTTGTGCCGCAATGCCGAGTCGTTTCAGGGCGATGGCAATGTTCAGCGCGCAGCCGCCGATATTCACACCCTGCTGTTTAAGCTCGATATCGCACCCGCGCCAGGGCAGGGCGTAGGCGTCGGCGATGACGTCAATCACCGCCGCGCCCAGCACCGTCACCGGGCGTGTGGCATACAAGGTTTCGAGACGTCGGGCAAACGAGTTCATACGCCCTCCCTTTGCTCCCGGTAGTGCAGCAGTTTTTCGCAATAGTGGCCGAAATCGAGCTGGTTGACGGCGTCGAGCTCGGCCTTGAGCGCCGGATCAATCGCCTGCACACCATGCAACGCCCCGCAGATGGCCGTTGCCATCGCGCCAATGGTGTCGGTGTCGCCGCCCAGGTTGGCGCACAGGACCGCGCAGCGGTTCGGGTCGGTTCCCGCCAGTTCCACCATCGCAATGGCCGCCGGAACGGATTCGATGGTGCTGGTTCCCGCGCCCGTGAGCTGATAAATCTGCTCGCTGGCGGAGTCGATGCCGTTAGCTTCCCGTACTGTCTTAAGCGCCAGCTCAATACGCGCTGCCAGCGATGCACTGAAGGTGGTCGTTTTCGCCTCCTGCGCATAGCGGGCGATACCCGGCAGGGCATCGACGATGTTCTGCCAGCGTTCCCCGTCGATGGCGCGGGAAACCGCCCAGGCAATCACCACCGCACCGGCGATGGCAAGATCCGATTTATGGGTCGGGCTGGAGGCCAGTGCCACCTGCTCCACAAAATGTTCCAGACGCGTGGCCGGGAGCAGGCAGCCCAGCGGGGAGGCTCGCATCGCCGCCCCGTTGGTCACGCCGTTGTTTTCCAGTTCACTGACCGGTTTACCGTCACGGATCGCGTTTAGCGCGATTTTCGATGTCGGGCCGAGTACGTTCTTATTAAACGCGTCGAAATCGAGCGCCCAGTTCAGGATATGTTTGCCGATAACATCCGCATCAATCTGTCCGTCGCATTCGATAATCGCATCCGCCAGACACAGCGCCATCGAGGTATCATCGGTGAACTCGGCCTGCCTGAAATAACAGGCTGCATTATTCTCTGCCGGGCCGGGTAAAAAGCGGTCGATCCAGCCGAAGTGCGCCTTAACGCGCTTTCTCGGCCACAGCTCTGACGGCATGCCCATCGCATCGCCTAATGCCTGCCCGTAAAGGGCACCGAGAATACGGTTTTGCTTCATTTAACTTCCCCTTGTGTCAGCGCGGCATCGCCATCAACCACCTCAATTGCAGTGATCTCTTTGTCCGATTCGCGGAAAAACAGCATAAACAGCACGGCGATCACGGCAATCATGATCCCACCAAATGTCCACATTCCGGCCCAGTTGAAGGTCAGCCCATTCACCGGCTCTTTGTAGGCGAACATTTTTTCCATCATCACGCCGCCCAGGCGGTAACCCAGCAGGCTACCAAAACCCTGACAGCACAGCGTAATCAGGCCTTGCGCGGCGGTGCGCATATGCGCCGGCGCTTTTTTATCCACGTAGATATAGGCGGTGACGTAGTAGAAGTCGTAGCTCACGCCATGCAGCAGAATACCGAGGAACAGCAGGGCATAGGTGAAGTACTGTTCCGCGCCGCCGTAAACGAAGAATCCATAGCGAATGGCGGCCGTAATCAGACCCAGCAGTAAGACCTTCTTAATACCAAAGCGTTTGGTGAAGAACGGCAGGGCCAGCATAAAGAAGATTTCGGAGAACTGACCGAGCGTCATCCAGCCGGTGGCGTTTTTCATTCCCACTTCGGTGAGATAGCCGTTGGCGAAGATGTAATAGAAGGCCAGCGGCATGGCGAATAAAAATGAGCAGAAGAAGAACACCAGAAAGTTTTTATCACGCAGCAGGATAAGGGCATCCAGACCCAGCATCACTTTGAAATCCAGCTTGCCGGTACTCTTCGGCGGCGTGTCTGGCAGGAACAGGGCAAAGACACCGAGCAGGGCGGAGCTGGCTGCCGTCATCAGCAGCGGAATATTGGTATCCGAGATGTCGCTATAGCCCAGCATTTGCGGCAGGAATCCGCACGCCAGCCCGGAGGCGATCCAGCCGATCGTTCCCATCACGCGGATGCGCGGGAAATCGGCCTCGACATCGCCCACGTTGGCGAAGGCGATACTGTTGGTCAGTGCGATGGTGGGCATATAGGTCAGGGAGTAAGCCAGCAGCAGCGGGAAGAAGGTGCTGAACTGGGTTTGCTGCGCGGCGAAGTACATCAGAATGGCACCGGCAAACATCAGTACCGCCAGCACTTTCTGGGCGGCGAAGAAGCGGTCCGTCAGCGAGCCGACCAGAATAGGCGAGAGAATAGCGGCAATGGCGGTACAGGCATAAGACCAGCCGATTTCCCCGGCGGTAAACCCGCTTTTACTCAGCCACAGCCACAATGGCACAAACCAGGCGCCCCAGATAAACCATTCAACGAACATCATGAATGACAGTTGGACTTTCGTTTTCATTTTTTAATCCTGCATGTCAGTGAGGGTACGCCTTTAACATACCACTCAATAATACCTTTTAAATACCTTTGTGGCGATTGTTTGATCAATGTAACAGTTTTGTTGTACACGAATCGAGCCAGCAGATTGTGCTGAAAAAAAATGCAAAGGGTGGAAAATCGGTTAAGTCGGTACCAGGCTTAGTCTGCCCATAAAAAATGGGACGGGATAAACACACACCGACACGATGTCGGATTTACGGGAGTATCACATGACTGATATTGCGCAGTTGCTTGGCAAAGACGCCGACAGCCTTTTACAGCATCGTTGTATGACCATTCCAGCCGACCAGCTTTACCTGCCTGGTCATGACTATGTTGACCGGGTGATGGTGGATAACAACCGTCCGCCAGCGGTTCTGCGAAATATGCAAACGCTCTATAACACCGGACGACTGGGTGGCACCGGCTATCTCTCTATTCTGCCGGTAGACCAGGGCGTTGAACACTCGGCGGGGGCCTCCTTTGCCGCGAATCCGCTCTATTTCGATCCGAAGAACATCGTTGAACTGGCGATAGAAGCGGGCTGTAACTGCGTGGCGTCCACCTACGGCGTGCTGGCCTCCGTCTCGCGTCGCTATGCCCACCGCATTCCGTTCCTCGTGAAGTTGAACCACAACGAAACCCTCAGCTACCCAACCGAATATGACCAGACCCTCTACGCCAGCGTCGAGCAGGCGTTCAATATGGGGGCGGTGGCCGTTGGCGCGACGATTTACTTTGGCTCTGAACAGTCCCGCCGTCAGATTGAAGAGATCTCTGCGGCGTTTGAGCGTGCGCACGAACTGGGCATGGTCACCGTGCTCTGGGCGTACCTGCGTAACTCAGCGTTCAAAAAAGACGGGGTAGATTACCACGTCTCCGCTGACCTGACCGGGCAGGCGAACCATCTGGCCGCGACCATCGGCGCGGATATTGTGAAGCAGAAAATGGCCGAGAATAACGGTGGCTATAAAGCGGTCAACTTCGGCTATACCGACGATCGCGTTTACAGCAAGCTGACCAGCGAAAACCCAATCGACCTCGTGCGCTACCAGCTGGCGAACTGCTATATGGGCCGCGCGGGGCTGATCAACTCCGGTGGGGCAGCAGGGGGCGACACTGACCTGTCAGATGCGGTGCGTACAGCGGTTATCAACAAACGCGCGGGCGGCATGGGGCTGATCCTGGGCCGTAAGGCGTTTAAGAAATCGATGGCCGACGGCGTGAAACTGATCAATGCGGTTCAGGACGTCTATCTGGACAGCAAAGTAACCATTGCCTGACCTGAGGACGAAACGTAGGCCGGGTAAGGCGTAGCCGCCACCCGGCAATACAATCAGCGCAAAAGCACACAGTCCGGCGGCAATCTGCACTGCAGCGCGCCGGGCAATACTTCAATGCGGAACTGCGTCCCGCTCAGCGGTTCGCCGTCGAGATTAAAGGTCATCCCGTGCGGGGCATTCACCTCAAACCATGCCGATTTCCCGGCAATAATATTCGGGCTCTCTTCGGGCTGCGTCAGCGTGGTAAACAGCGCGGGCAGCAGGCCGTCACCTGTGAAAATACGTAGCTGGAGCTGACCGTCATTGATCAGCGCCTCCGGGCAGAGCTGCTGTCCGCCGCCTGCCTGACGGCCATTGCCAATCCCAATCACCAGCGCATCTCCCTGCCAGTGAAAATCCTCGCCATGAATTTCGCAGCGGTCTGGCTTAAGGGTATCCATGCGCATCAGACCGTGGATCAGATAAGACACGCCGCCCAACGCCGCCTTCAGCTTTTCCGGCGTTTCGCTGGTGATGCGCGTGCCAAATCCGCCCGTCGCCATATTAATAAAGCAGGTTTTGTCATTCACCTGGGCAATATCTACCGCGGTGGCTTTGCCAAGGATGGCCAGCTGGAGTGCTTTCTCTAAATCTTCCGGGATCCCGGCGCTGGTGGCGAAATCATTGGCGGTGCCGAGCGGTAAGATGCCCATCACCGGGCGGTCAGCCGGGGGAAGGTCGATAAGCGCAGAGGCGATCTCATTGATGGTGCCATCGCCGCCGCCGGAAATAATAGTGCTGACGCCTAACGTTAAGCCTTCATGAATATAGCGTGCCGCGTCGCCCTTTTCCCAGGTTACCCGCACGTGGATACGTGCGCCATCGTCACGCAACCCCTGAATTGCCTGACGCAACAGATCGTTGCCTGCACTTTTGCCATTGAGAATCAATAAACTGTCTGGATAGGTTGCCATCCGCGCTGCTCCCTTTTTTAGCGTTAGTAAGAGTGTATAGCAGAGCGGCAAAAAGCGGGTAAGAACAGGATGAAAGGCAAAAAATAAGCCCGCGTAAGGGAGATTACGCAGGCTAAGGAGGTGGTTCCTGGTACAGCTAGCATTTATGGGTTATGTTTTTCAGCGGGGGGATAATACCCGTATTGAACGAAGCGGTATGTGATCCGATTCTAAGAATTATCCCACCGTGAAAAAATTCCCCTGATTAACTATTTACCGTGTGGGTTTCGGGTGCTTTCACCGTTGAAATTACGCATCAGTAGCGCGAATTTCAGCTCCACCTCTTCCGGAACCGGCAGCCAGACGGTATGACCGTCACCCGGGGCAACCTCAATCGCTTCGCCTTTACCGTTTTCCAGATGCTCCAGCGTGAAGTTCATATTGCCCTGCGGGGTCATCAGCTCCAGGCTGTCGCCTTTAGTGAACTTATTTTTCACCGCCACGGCCGCCAGTGCGCCCTTACGCTCGCCGGTGAAGTCACCGACAAACTGCTGGCGCTCGGAAACGGAGTAGCCGTGCTCATAGTTCTGGTAGTCATCGTGAGTGTGACGACGCAGGAAGCCTTCGGTATAGCCGCGGTGCGCCAGACCCTCTAGGGTTTCCAGCAGGCTGGTATCGAACGGTTTACCGGCTGCCGCATCGTCGATGGCTTTGCGGTAGACCTGCGCGGTACGCGCGCAGTAGTAGTAGGATTTGGTGCGGCCTTCGATCTTCAGGGAGTGCACACCCATCTGGGTCAGGCGCTCAACGTGGGCGATAGCGCGCAGATCTTTCGAGTTCATGATGTAGGTGCCGTGTTCGTCTTCAAAGGCGGTCATGTACTCGCCCGGACGTTTGGCTTCTTCAATCATAAACACGCTGTCGGTTGGTGCGCCGATGCCCAGCGTCGGCTCAACGTTGGTCACCGGGATCGGCTCATGTTTGTGGACGATGTTGCCGATGTCGTCCTCTTTGCCTTCCTGGACGTTGTATTCCCAGCGGCAGGCGTTGGTGCAGGTACCCTGGTTCGGGTCGCGCTTGTTGATATAGCCGGAAAGCAGGCAGCGGCCGGAGTAGGCCATGCACAGCGCGCCGTGAACGAAGATTTCGATTTCCATATCCGGCACCTGAGTGCGGATCTCTTCGATCTCTTCAAGGGACAATTCGCGAGACAGGATAACGCGGGTCAGCCCCATCTGCTTCCAGAACTTCACCGTCGCCCAGTTGACGGCGTTAGCCTGTACCGATAGGTGAATATCCATCTCCGGGAAGTTCTCCCGAACCAGCATGATTAAACCCGGGTCCGACATGATCAGCGCGTCCGGCCCCATATCCACCACCGGCTTCAGGTCACGGATGAACGTCTTCAGCTTGGCGTTGTGCGGCGCGATGTTGACCACCACGTAGAATTTTTTGCCAAGGGCGTGCGCTTCGTTGATGCCGAGCTGCAGGTTCTCGTGGTTGAATTCGTTGTTACGCACGCGCAGCGAGTAGCGAGGCTGGCCCGCGTAAACGGCGTCGGCACCATAGGCGAAAGCGTAACGCATATTTTGCAGCGTTCCCGCCGGGGAAAGGAGTTCCGGTTTAAACATGTTTGTTCTCGTTCTGATGACAGGTCAGATCCGCATGCACCAGGTGCAGCGGTAAGGGGAGATCCCCCACTTTAAGGGCGGGCATTGTAGCGCTGAGGGGCAGGGAGGTAAAGTGATTGTGCCGGGTGGCGGCTTCGCCTTACCCGGCTTACGTTGACCCGCGGCTGACTAGACTATCCTGCACGCATCCGCTTCCCAGCGGTACCCCACGCCGTACACCGCGCGGATAAACGACTGCTCGGCGTCCAGCGCCTCCAGCTTGCGGCGCAGGTTTTTGATGTGGCTGTCGATGGTGCGGTCAGTCACCACGCGGTAATCATCGTACAGATGGTTCAGCAACTGTTCTCGGGAAAATACCTTCCCGGGCTCATGAGAGAGCGTTTTCAGCAGGCGGAATTCGGCAGGCGTCAGGTCCAGCAGCTTACTGCGCCAGCTTGCCTGGAAACGGCTTTCGTCGACAATCAGCGGGCTTTGTGCATCCAGCACCTGCAGTTCGCGCTGCGGTTTGCAGCGGCGCAGAATGGTTTTCACCCGGGCCACAACTTCACGCGGGCTGTAGGGTTTACAGATGTAATCGTCCGCGCCGATTTCGAGCCCCAGCAGGCGGTCAATCTCTTCAATTTTGGCGGTGACCATGACGATCGGCACGTCGGAGAAGCGACGAATTTCCCGGCACAGGGTCAGGCCATCGGTACCCGGTAGCATCAGGTCCAGCAGGATCAGGTCCGGCGGCGTCTGGCGCACGTACGCCAATACCTGGTCGCCGTGGCTTATCAGTGACGGGGCATAGCTGGCCGCGCGTAAATAGTCGATCAGCAGTTGCCCCAGCTTGGGTTCGTCTTCGACAATCAAAATACGTGTCGTGTTTTCGTCAATCGGTAACTCGGTCATGCTTCTCTCGATAAATCCCGTTCCAGAGGTAACTCTACTGTAATGCTAACCCCGCCAAAAGGCGAATGGGCGGCGCGGATCGTCCCATTATGCGCCTCGACGATGTTAACGCAAATCGCCAGCCCCAGGCCGGATCCGCCGCTGGCACGGTTGCGGGAGCCTTCGGTCCGGTAAAAACGTTCGAACAGCTTGTCCAGCTGTGCATCCTGCACCCCTGGAGCGGAATCGGCGAAGGTGAGGGCAAAGCGCCCGTTTTCCTGTCTGCCGGAGATATGCAGCCCGCCGCCGCTGTCGGTATAGCGCAGGCTGTTTTCCAGCAGATTATTGAAGAGCTGCATCAGACGGTCTTTGTCGCCAAACACCACCGCGCTGTCCGGCAGGGAGAGATCGATCTTCAGGTTGCGGCTGGCAAACCGTTCCCGGAAGGCGCCGCTGGCAACTTCAAGCACGTTAATCACATCAACCGGCGCCTTCTGGTAGGCCAGTGCACCTTCGTCGGACATAGAGAGCTGATGGAGGTCATCCACCAGTTTGGTGAGTGTGCCCACTTCCGCCTGCAGAGAGGCCACCGATTCAGGCGTAAACTGACGTACGCCGTCCTGAATGGCTTCCAGCTCGCCGCGCAGGACCGCCAGCGGCGTACGCAGTTCGTGAGAAATATCGGCCATAAAGTCGCGTCGCATCTGCTGGTTTTTCTCCAGCGTGCTGGCGAGCTGGTTAAAGTCCTGCGCCAGCCGGCCGAGTTCGTCCTGGCTACGGGTATCGACGCGGGTGGTGAAATCCCCGGCGGCCAGCTTGTGCGTCCCTTCCACCAGCCGCTTTACCGGGGCGAGCAGACCGCGCGCCAGCGGGAAGGTGGCGAGCGCGGCGAGCAGGGTGGAGAGGGCGACAATCAGCCAGCTTGTCCGGCGCTGCTGGCGGTCAAAGTTGATGTCGGTATTGCGCGTCAGGCGCTCCACCGGGGAGGCGATAACCCAGCCGACGGTGGCGTTATTGACCTTAATCGCCCGCCGGGTACCGTCCGGCGGAATCGGCGCGCGCGGGCCAACCAGCGTGCGCATCTCCTGGTCAATGACCCAAAACTGGGTGCGCCAGCCGTGCGGCGGCATGCCCGGGCCGGGACGATCGTCCCCGGTATCGTGCTCCAGCGAGCGCAGGATCTGGAAAATAAATCGGTCATTGTTGCGCAGAAAACGCCAGTTGCCGTGCTGGGCGTACTGCTCGCCCAGCGCATCGCTTAAGCCCTGCAGACGCTGCTCGTTGCCGTGCTTAATGTAATCAATAAAACCCCGCTCAAAGCTGACCCGCACGGCCCAGTGCATGGTGATCAGCAGGACGATACAGGTGGCGAAGATCGCCACAAAGAGCTTGCCGGTGATCCCCGGTCGCCAGAATTTCATGAGCCACTCCTTTTGCCGCGCCTAATCACGACGTTCTTGCTGGTATCATCCGGCACTCTGGCGAAGATGAATGCGGGCAGGGCGATGATGACCGCCATGCTGAGATACGTATATATAAAGATCTGATGCGCCACCGGCGTATCGACGCTGAGATGGTGCTGGCCGTACATGCCGAGCAGCAGTCCGGCGATCGTCACCCCCACGCTCATGGAGAGCTGCATGATCATCGACAGCAGGCTGTTGCCGCTGCTCGCCAGTTCGTCCGGCAGATCTTTCAGCGTCAGGGTATTCATCGACGAGAAACGCATGGAGTTGATGATCCCCTGGCAGAACAGGACCAGCGGCAGAACGTAGAACCAGCCCATTAACGCCACGGCCATGAACAGCAGGCTCACCAGCGCCAGCCCCAGCGTGGTGGCCACCAGCACGTGACGATAGCCAAAACGGTTCACCACCTGCACTACGATGCGCTTCATGCCCATGCTGCCGAGCACCATCGGGATCATCATCAGGCCCGCGTGAAACGGTGAAAATCCCATCCCGATTTGCAGAAAAACGGGGGTCATGAACGGCAACATGCCGCTGCCAATACGTCCGGCAAAACTTCCCAGCAGTCCCAGACGGTAGGTCGGGTTTTTAAACAAATTCAGGCTGAACAAGGCCCGATCGTTTCCTCTGGCATGCCACAGGTACCACAGAATCGCGGTGATGCCGAGGGCGACCAGAACACCGAGCATGAGGGAAGAGATCCCCAGCCCCTTTTGTCCGTCGAGCGCCAGAGTGAGCGTGGCCATGCCCGCTGCCAGCAGAATGAAACCGAAGAAATCGAAGCGACGCGTCTGCATTGTGTAGTTCGGCATCAGCGCCAGGGTGGCAATCGCGCCGATGATGCCCACCGGCAGGTTGATTAAGAAAATCCAGTGCCACGAGGCGTACTCCACCAGCATCCCGCCCAGCGCCGGGCCCAGCAGCGGCCCCACCTGGCCGGGCAGGGTGACAAAGGTCATCGCCGCCATGTACTGCTCGCGCGGGACAATCTTCATCACCGTTAACCGCCCGACGGGCACCATCATCGCCCCGCCAACGCCCTGCAGCACGCGCGCCATGACCAGCTGGTCGAGGGTACTGGCCTGAGCGCAAAACAGCGAGCCGGTGGTGAACAGCACGATGGCGGTAAAGAAGATATTTCGCACGCCCACTTTGTCCGCCAGCCAGCCGCTGGCAGGCAGCATGACGGCAACCGTCAGCACGTAGGCGACAATCACCATATGCATATGCAGCGGGCTCTCCCCCAGGCTTTTCGCCATGGAGGGGAGGGCGGTGTTGACGATGGTCGTGTCCAGCGACTGCATAAAGAAGCCGAAGGCGACTATCCATAACTGCCAGCGAACGTTAGCGGGGAGGTCGGTCATTTACTCGGTCACCGTGGATCTGTTTTTACGCGAAAAACGCAGCCGCAGGCGGTCGAAGAACAGATAGACCACCGGCGTGGTGTACAGCGTCAACAGCTGGCTCATCACCAGGCCGCCGACAATGGTGATCCCCAGCGGCTGGCGCAGTTCAGACCCGTCGCCGCCCGAGACAACCAGCGGCAACGCACCAAACAGTGCCGCCAGGGTGGTCATCATGATCGGACGAAAACGCAGCAGGCACGCCTGGAAGATCGCCTCTTCCGGGGAGAGATTGCCATTACGCTGGGCGTCCAGCGCGAAGTCGACCATCATAATCGCGTTTTTCTTCACGATACCGATCAATAGCATGATCCCGATGAGCGCGATAAGGCTGAATGGCGCACCAAACAGCTCAAGCGCCAGCAGTGCCCCCACGCCCGCGGAGGGTAGCGTCGAGAGAATAGTCAGCGGGTGAACGTAGCTCTCATACAGGATACCCAGCACAATGTAGACCGTGGCGATGGCGGCCAGAATCAAAATCACCTGCGAGTTCATCGTCTCCTGGAACACCTGCGCGGTGCCGGCAAAACTGCCGCGCACGGTGGACGGCACGCCGAGCTGCGTCATCGCACGGTTGATCGCATCGCTGGCTTCGGAAAGCGACGAACCGGCGGGCAGGTTGAATGAGATGGTCGACGCCGCTGACAGCCCCTGGTGGTTTACCGACAGCGGCGCGTTGGCTGGCTGCCAGCTGGCAAAGTAGGAGAGCGGTATCGCTTTGCCATCGTTGTTAATCACAAACATTTTTTCCAGAGCGCTGATGTCCTGGGTATAACGCGGATCCACCTCCATCACCACCTTGTACTGGTTCATCGGCTGGTAGATGGTCGAGATCTCGCGCTGGCCGAAGGCGTTGTTTAGCAGGCTGTTGGCGGCCTCAACGTTGATGCCCAGCCGCGACATGGTTTCGCGGTCGTAGGTCAGGGCCATCTCGGCGCCGTTGTCCTGCTGATCGGAGTTCACGTCCGCCAGCTCTGGAAGGGCGGCCAGCGCCTTGCGGATCTTCGGTTCCCACTCGCGCAGGGCGGCCAAATCATCCGAGAGCAGCGTGTACTGATAGCTGGCGTTAGCCTGACGCCCGCCGACGCGGATATCCTGAACGGCCATCAAAAACAGGTTGGCACCCGGCTCTTTGGCGAGCTTGACCCGCAGGCGGTCGATCACCTGCTGGGCGGTTTCATTGCGCTCGCTGCGCGGTTTGAGGGTGATAAACATCATCCCGCTGTTGACGCGCGATCCGCCGGTAAAGCCGGTGACGTTATCCACGGCGTTGTCTTCACGAATGATCTTCATAAAGTCCTGCAGCTTGCCGCGCATCGCCTGGAACGAAATGCTCTGGTCCGCCTGAATGCCGCCCATCAGCACGCCGGTATCTTGCTCCGGGAAGAAGGTTTTCGGGATGGTGATATACATCCAGACGTTGAGCACAATGGTGCCGATGAGCACCAGGCCGACAAGCCGGGTATGGTTGAGCACCCACTTCAGCGATTTGCCATAGCCTTCCTGCATCGCCATCAGGAAACGGCCAAAGCCTTTGCGACGCGGCTGGGAGTGCGGCTTGCTGCGCTTGAGCATCCATCCGCACATCATCGGCGTGAGCGTCAGCGAAATCAGCAGCGAGATGCCGATGGCGACCGAAAGCGTGACGGCAAACTCCCGCAACAGCCGACCCGGCAGGCCGCCCATCAGCAGCAGCGGCAGGAACACCGCCACCAGGGACAGGCTCATGGAGAGCACCGTAAAGCCCACCTCGCGCGTCCCCTGCAGCGCGGCCTGAAGCGGCTTCACGCCCGCTTCCAGATGGCGGGAAATGTTCTCCAGCACCACGATAGCGTCATCCACCACAAAACCCGTCGCAATGGTCAGGGCCATCAGCGACAGGTTATTGAGGCTAAACCCGCACAGGTACATGGCGGCAAAGGTGCCAATAAGCGACACCGGCACGGCCACCGCCGGGATCAGCGTCGCCCGACCGGAGCGCAGGAACAGGAATACCACCAGGATCACCAGCGCGACGGAGATCACCAGCGTCTGCTCCACCTCCTCAAGCGAGGCGCGAATGGTCGGGGAACGATCCTGGGCAATTTGCAGATCGATCGCGGCCGGGATAGTCTCCTGCAGCTCCGGGAGGCGGGCGCGAATGCTGTTCACCGTCTCAATAATGTTCGCTTCCGGCAGCTTGCGAATCATCAGCAGGATAGCCGGTTTGGCGTTGGTCATTCCGGCGTTGCGCACGTCCTGCACGGAGTCCGTCACGCTGGCGACATCGCTTAAGCGTACCGCCGCGCCGTTGTTGTAGTGAATAATCAACGTCTGATATTCAGCTGCAGTTTTCAGCTCGTCGTTGGTGTGGATCTGCCAGCGGTGGCTGCTGTCCTCAACCGCCCCTTGCGGTTTGCGCACGTTGGCGTTGCTGATGGCGGATCGCACATCGTCCAGCGACACGCCCTGATTGAACAGCGCCTGCGGGTTTAATCCCACGCGCACGGCGGGCAGGGAGCTCCCGCCGACGCTCACGTCACCGACGCCGTTAATCTGCGAGATCGTCTGCGCCAGCTGGGTGGACGCAAAGTCGTACAGCTGCCCCTGAGAGTAGGTATCGGAGGTCAGCGTCAGGATCATGATCGGCGCATCAGACGGGTTGGCCTTGCGGTAGGTCGGGCGGCTCGGCATCCCGCTCGGCAGCAGGCTTTGCGCGGCGTTGATGGCGGCCTGCACGTCGCGCGCTGCGCCGTTAATATCCCGGTCGAAGCTGAACTCCAGAATGATGCGCGTACTGCCGAGCGAACTGCTGGAGGTCATCTCGTTGACCCCGGCAATCCGCCCGAGCGAGCGCTCCAGCGGCGTGGCGACGGATGACGCCATGGTTTCCGGTGAGGCACCCGGCAGCGAGGCGCTGACCATGATCACCGGGAAATCTACCTGCGGCAGGGGGGCCACCGGAAGTAGCCGGAAACCGAGCACGCCGCAGAGGGTGATGGCGAGCGAGATTAATATCGTCGCCACCGGGCGATAAATGAAGAGGGCGAAAAACTTCACTTACGCCTCCTCTTCACGTTTCGGGAAGCGGCTTTTCGTCCACAGCGCCAGACGGTCAAACAGCAGATAAATCACCGGTGTGGTGAACAGGGTCAATACCTGGCTCACCAGCAGACCGCCGACCATGCCTATTCCCAGCGGGCGGCGCAGCTCCGCGCCGACACCGGTGCTGAGCATCAGCGGCAGTGCGCCAAGCAGGGCCGCCAGCGTGGTCATCAGGATCGGACGAAAACGCAGCAGACAAGCCTGGAAGATGGCCTCACGCGGCGACATGCCCTGCTCACGTTCGGCGGCCAGCGCAAAGTCGATCATCATGATGGCGTTTTTCTTCACGATCCCAATTAACAGGATGATGCCGATAATGGCAATCACGTCCAGCTCGCTTCCCGCCAGCATTAATGCCAGCAGCGCCCCCACGCCTGCCGTCGGCAGGGTAGAGAGGATGGTGATCGGGTGGATAAAACTTTCGTACAGCACGCCGAGCACGATGTACATTGCCACGACGGCGGCGACAATCAGCCAGATGGTGTTGCCCAGTGCGGCCTGGAACGCCAGCGTGCTGCCCTGGAACTGGGTCTGAATATCGGACGGGAAGCTGAGCGCTTTTTCAGCCGCCTGGATCGCCTCCACCGCTTCGCCGAGCGAATAATTGTCCGACACGTTGAAGGAAATCGTGGTAGACGGGAACTGATCCAGGTGGTTAATCGACAGCGGGGTATAGCGCTCTTCCACCGTGGCGATAGCGCTTAACGGCACAATCCCCCCGTCTTTGCTGGTCAGGCGCACCGAATCCAGCCCGGCCAGACCGGGTGTATTTTCCGTGTTGTGCTCCAGTACCACGCGGTATTGATTCGCCTGGGTGTAGATGGTGGAGATCAGTCGCTGCCCAAACGCGTTATACAGGGCGTTATCCACGTCCGCCATGGTAATGCCGAGACGGCTTGCCGTGTCGCGGTTGACGTTCACATAGGCGGCCAGCCCTTTGTCCTGCCAGTCGCTGCTTACATCGTTAAGTTGCGGCAGCGTTTTTAGCTTATCGACCAGCTGCGGCACCCAGGTGCTGAGAGCATCCAGCGTGGTGGCCTGCAGCGTAAACTGGTACTGCGTGCGGCTGACCTGGGTATCAATGGTCAAATCCTGTATCGGTTGCAGATAAAGCTCCACGCCCGGGACGCGAGCGACGGCGCTTTGCAGCCGTTCAATAACGGCATTGACGCGATCGTCACGCTCATCCAGCGGTTTGAGGTTGATCTGCAGACGGGCGCTGTTCAGCGACGGGTTGGTGCCGTCGACGCCAACGTAGGACGTCAGGCTCTCTACCGCCGGGTCTTTCATGATGATTTCCGACACCTGCTGCTGACGCTGCGCCATATTGGCGAAGGAGACCGACTGCGGCGCCTGCAGGGTTCCCTGAATAATGCCGTTGTCCTGAATCGGGAAGAAGCCTTTCGGGATAAAAATCCACAGCATTACGCTGAGCGCCAGCGTGCCAAGCGCCACGCCGAGCGTGGCCCATGGATGGTTCAGCACTTTGGCCAGCACGCGACCATACGCCGCAATGATCCGTTCGAACATCCGCTCGGAGGCGCGCGAGAAGCGGTTTTGCTTGCGCAGGGACGCGTGGCTCAGCATGCGGGCGCACATCATCGGCGTCAGGGTCAATGACACCACGGCGGAGATCAAAATGGCCACCGCCAGCGTGACGGCAAATTCGCGGAACAGTCGCCCGACGATATCGCCCATAAACAGCAGCGGGATCAGCACGGCAATCAGCGAGAAGGTCAGCGAGATAATGGTAAAGCCGATCTCACCCGCCCCTTTCAGCGCCGCCGCCAGCGGTTTTTCGCCTTTCTCGATATAGCGCGAGATGTTCTCGATAACCACGATGGCGTCGTCCACCACGAAGCCGGTGGCGATGGTGAGCGCCATTAGCGTCAGGTTGTTGATTGAAAAATCGAGGAACACCATCACCGCAAACGTGCCAACCAGCGAGAGCGGCACGGCGACGGCGGGAATAATGGTTGCCGGGACGTTGCGCAGGAACAGGTAGATAATCATCACGACCAGGGCAATCGCCAGCATCAGTTCGAACTGAGTATCGGTGACCGACGCGCGAATGTTCGTGGCGCGGTCGGAAAGCACCTTCACGCTGACCGACTTCGGCAGGCTTTCGATCAGCTGCGGCAGCATGGTGCGAATGCTGTCGGCGGTTTCGATGATGTTGGCGCCCGGCTGGCGCTGGACGTTCATTACGATCGCCTGCTGCTTGTTCGCCCATGCGCCAAGCCAGCTATTCTCCGCCCCTTGCTCCACCGTCGCCACATCGCCCAGACGCACCGGGGCGCCGTTCTGGTAAGCAATAATCAGCTGACGGTATTCATCCGCGGACTGCATCTGATCGTTGGCAGAGAGCGTGACGGCGCGGGTTGGGCCGTCCAGCGAGCCTTTTGCCGAATTAACGTTGGCGCTGCTGATGGCGGTGCGGATGGTTTCACTGGTCAGCCCCAGTGCGGCAATCGCCTGCGCATTAAGCTTAACGCGCACCGCCGGGCGCTGCCCGCCCGCCAGCGTGACGAGACCGACGCCTGAGACCTGAGAAATCTTTTGCGCCACGCGGGTCTCGACCATGTCTTCCACCTGCGTCATTGGCATGGCGGAGGAGGTGACGGCAAGCGTCATGATCGGCGGATCCGCCGGGTTTACTTTGCTGTAGACCGGCGGGTTAGGCAGGTCCGACGGCAGCAGGTTGGTGGCCGCATTGATGGCGGCCTGAACTTCCTGCTCGGCGACATCCAGCGACAGCGTCAGCTGGAACTGTAGCGTCACGACAGAGGCCCCGCCGGAGCTTTGGGAGGACATCTGCTTCAGGCCCGACATCTGCCCAAACTGGCGCTCCAGCGGGGCGGTAATGGCGGACGTCACCACGTCAGGGCTGGCGCCGGGATAAAGCGTCACCACCTGAATGGTGGGGTAATCCACTTCCGGCAGCGCCGAGACGGGCAGGAAGCGGTAGCCGATAATCCCGGCCAGCAGGATCGCCACCATCAGCAGCGTGGTGGCGACAGGACGGAGGATAAACAGGCGTGACGGCCCACCTGTAGCGACGGGAGGCATAACCTGCATCAGGAGGCCGCTCCCTGTTTCGCAGGTTCAACCACTTCCACTTTCGCCCCTTCGGTCAGACGGTCGATACCGTCGGTGACCACGCGGTCGCCAGCGGAAAGCCCGGCGCTGATTACCACCGTCTGACTGTCCTGAATCCCGGTTTTCACCAGATGCTTACTGACTTTGTTTTCACTGTTCAGTACCCAGACAAAGTTGCCTTCGTTACCCATCTGCAGCGCGGCGGTGGGGATCACCACCGCGTTCTCTTCGGTCGCGACCAGCATTCGCGCATTGACGAACTGGTTCGGGAAGAGGGCATCGTCCTGGTTGTTAAAGCGGGCCTTCAGCTTAATGGTACCGGTCGTGGTGTCGATCTGGTTATCCAGGCTGAGCAGGCTACCTTCGCTGAGCTTCTGTTTATTGGTGCGGTCCCAGGCTTCCACCACCAGGCCTTTCCCGGCTTTTTGCGCCTGAATGACCGTCGCAATGTCGCTTTCCGGCAGGGTAAAGACTAAATCAATCGGGTGAGTCTGGGTGATCACCACGATGCCCGTGGTATCTCCGCTGGAGATTTGGTTGCCGATATCGACCTGCTTCAGACCAACCCGCCCGTCAATCGGTGCGGTGATGCGGCTCCAGTCGAGCTGTAACTGGGCGCTGGCCACGGCGGCTTCGTCGGCTTTGATGGTGCCCTGCGTTTCGCTGACCAGCGACTGCTGTGTGTCCAGCTCCTGGCGGGAGACCAGATTGGTTTTTACCAGCTGCTGATAGCGCGCTAAATCACGCCGGGCGTTGGCAAGGGTGGCTTTGTCTTTCGCGAGCTGTCCCTGCGCCTGGGCGAGGGCCACCTTAAACTGGCTTGGGTCGATCTCCGCCAGTAAGTCACCGGCCTTAACCTGCTGACCTTCCTGGAAGTGGATCGCAATGAGCTGACCATCGACGCGGCTACGCACCGTGGCGGTGTTAGCGGCGGTAATGGTTCCGAGCCCCGTCAGATAACGCGGAACGGCTTTACTCACCGCCGTAGCTGCCTGAACCGGCGCCAGCGCACCGCCTCGCATACCGTGACGGCCGCCACCTGCCGGGCGCTGTGATGCGCTGTTGGCACCGGCGGGGGCGCCAGAGTTTGCGGATTGGCTGTGCCAGTACCAGGCGGCGGCAAGTGCCACCACAATGATGCCAGCGGCGATTGCCCAGCGGGATTTATTACGGCCTTTCATCGTTATACGTTCTCATCCTGAATACTTCGGGGAATGATACTAGTTTAGTCAGGCAACACAGCGGAAAGATGGAGGAAATATGGAAGACTGTCTGGAATTGTCTGAGTGTGGTGCTTTTTTTCGCCGGGTGGCGCTTCGCTTACCCGGCCTACGGTGCGAGGGTTTTGTGGGCCGGGTAAGGCGAAGCCGCCACCCGGCACAGCGGCACTAGCTAAACATCACCTGCGCCCAGCGCGCCAGCCCCGCGGTAACGGAACCAAAGTCATCTCCACCGGCAATAGGAATACCCGGCAGCTGTTCCGCCAGCGCTTTTTTGATCAGCGGTGAACGGGCGCTTCCGCCGGTGAGGTAGATGACGTCCGGCTTCTCTTTGCCGTTCTCCAGCGCGAGTTGCACCTGTTCCAGTATGCGCTGTAGCGGCTGCGCGAGCGCGGTCTCCAGCCCCTCCTGTGAAATCGCCGTGGCCAGATCGTCGCTGATAAATGGCAAGGACACCGCATGTTCAGCGCGGTTTGAAAGGGCAATTTTGCTCTCTTCGGCGGTGCGTACCACGCGGTAGCTCAGGCGCTGACGCCACACTTTATACAGCAGGGCGACTTTATCGGCGTCCTGCGCATCACGCATCAGGTCATTCAGGAAGCGGCCGTTGGCGGTACTGTAAAAATCACTCTGCGCCGGGACGTCGTTGATGGCAATCGCGTTCCACCACGGCAGGATCGGCAGGGCGATGCCTTTTTCCGTTTGCCCGCCCATGCCGAGCAGCGGCATCAGGCTCTTGAATGCCAGGGCGATATCCAGATCGTTACCGCCCACGCGGCAGCCGCTGTGCCCCAGCAGGCTATTTTCACGGTCGCGGCGGTGATGCCACTGCGGCCCCATCAGCAGCAGCGAGCAGTCCGTTGTACCCCCGCCGATATCCACGACCAGCACCCGTTTTTCTTCCGTCAACGTGGCCTCAAAGTCCAGCCCCGCCGCAACCGGCTCATACTGGAACACCACGTCGCGAAAGCCTGCCCGGTGCGCCGCGCGCTCAAGGATCCCCTGCGCCTGCTGGTTGGCCTCATCGCCGCCCAGCCCCTGGAAGTTGATCGGGCGGCCAATCACGGCCTGGGTAATCGTCTCGGGGACCTGCGTCTGCGCCTGATGACGGATATGCAGCATCATGGCGCATACCAGGTCTTCAAACACCGCCACCTGCTGCGGCTTGAGGCCGCTGGCCCCGAGGAAAGATTTTGGCGATTTAACAAAGTAGACCTCTTCCGGGTCTTCAATGTAATGCCCGAGTGAAGAGAGGCCGAACTGCACGCTGGAAGGCGTAACGTCGATATCTTCCTCGCGGTTAAAGCTGACCGCCCGGCGCAGCAGCGCCTGGGTTTCTGCCGCAGTCGCCGGAACCTGATGGTGGCGGAACAGCCACTCGCTCACCGCTTCACGCGTCGGCGCGCAGAGCATTGACGGCAGCAGCGTGCTCTCTTTTTCCATTTTCAGGAGCTGTGGTTGCCCGTTTTGCATAATTGCAACCGAGCAGTTTGCCGTACCGTAGTCGAATCCGATAAACACAATAAATCCCCATGCCAGTGAGAAGGGGCGAGACTTTAGCGGAATGCCTGTCCGGCGACAACAGGAATATGAAAGCAAGGCGTAACACGCTTTTTCAGTTTATCCTGAGGGGAACAAAAAAGGAGCGACAATGTATACCCTGACCTGGCACCCCCCTTACGACTGGCAATGGATGTTTGGCTTTCTTGGCGCCCGTGCGGTGGCGGGGGTTGAGACGGTCACGGAAAGCTATTACGAGCGCAGTTTTGCCTGTGAAGGGCGTCAGGGGATCTTCCGCGTTACGCCGGACACGCAAACCCATACGCTACAGGTCACGCTGAGCCCGGGGTTAACGCCGGTGGCCGGACTTTGCCTTGAGCGTATCGGGCGTCTGTTCGATCTTGCCTGCGATCCGCAGGACGTCCACCGGACTTTGGGCGATCTCGGCGCCGCGCGGCCAGGCCTGCGTTTGCCCGGGGCGATGGATGCCTACGAACAGGGCGTGCGGGCCATTCTGGGTCAACTGGTCAGCGTGGCGATGGCGGCGAAACTGGCTTCACGCGTTGTCGCCCTGTGCGGCGAGCCGGTCAAGGATGCGCCGGGCTATGTCTGCTTTCCCTCCCCACAAGCCCTGGCGGCTGCCGACCCGCTGGCGCTCAAAGCGCTCGGGATGCCGGTCAAACGCGCGGAATCGCTGATTCATCTGGCACAGTCGGTCGTCGACGGGACGTTTCCGCTCACGCCGCCTGAGGACGTTGAGGCAGGCATGAAGGCGTTACAACAACGGCCGGGTATTGGCCGCTGGACGGCAAATTACCTCGCCCTTCGCGGCTGGCAGGCGAAAGATGTGTTTCTTCCGGATGATTATCTGATTAAGCAACGTTTCGCCGGAATGACGCCTGCGCAAATTCGTCGCTATGCCGAGCGCTGGCAGCCGTGGCGTTCCTACGCGCTGCTGCACATCTGGTATACCGACGGCTGGGCGCCGTCAGTTGATGGCGAAATAACTGGTGTTGAGCAGTAGATCCAGCGGCTGCGGCTCGGCGATGGTGTCACCATAGATAAAATCAATGCCAATGCCGGAAAGCGTATCCATCATGATGGGCTGGTTGCAGGGGCCTGCGATGGTTCTCATCCCCAGACGCTGGGCATGGCCCTGAACGATGGTCACCATCATCTCATCCATCAGGTTGCCATAGACGTTGCTCACGACTTCGGCATCCAGCATCAGGTAATCGGCCATGTTCGGACTCAGGTGGGTGAAAATGTCCATGTCGCGGCCTATCTGGCTGAGGATCACGCGGCAGCCCGCCTGGCGAAGCTTTTGTAAACCCCGCTGCAGATTCTCATCCGAATCACACACCACGCCGGCAGGGATCACCAGATGCAGCAGACGGCCCGGCATTGGGCTTTTATCAAGAAGATCGAGAAGTTCGTCGACCAGCGTCACGCTGGCTAAACCGGCTGCCGAAAGCGGCAATGCGATCCCCATGCCTTTACTGGCGATCCTGGCGGCAGATGTCCGGAAGAAGTCGCTAAAGATGCGTCTGTCGAGGGCGTGCAGCAGTTCCGGCTCTGCCAGGCCAGAACGGAAGGCGTGTTCCTCCAGGACTTCGCCCTGGCTGGTCCACAGGCGCAGCGAAATCAGCCAGAAATTACAGCTCTCCGGTATGCGAGGGGAGGCGACGCTGCGGGCTATCATCATCAGGTGATTGTCTTTGATCATGTGCCATTGTTCGTCCAGCGACATCATGCTGCGCGTGCTGTGATCCCGCTCCTGCTGCGGTTCGTAAACCGTCACGATGCCGCGCCCGCTGTTTTTCGAGGCATAACAGGCAATATCCGCCTGTGACATCACTTCTGATGCCAGGTGGTTATGTTCATCGATCAGCGTGATCCCGGCGCTGGCGCCAATTCGATGCAGGCGGCCTTCCCACATAAAGTGATAGTCGTTGATGCTATGGACCAGACGACCGGTGATATAGCGTGCGCTCTCAATATTGCAGTCCGGCAGCAACAGCCCAAACTCATCACCCCCCAGACGCGCCAGCACATCGCTGGAGCGCAGCATGGTTAACATCATGGAAGAGAGTTCCCGCAGCAGGGCATCGCCCGCCGCATGGCCTGCGGTATCATTGACGGCTTTGAAGCGGTCCAGATCGATAAAGACCAGCGCATGACGCTGCCGCGTCTCACGAACCGTTTGCAGGAGTCGTTTGAGGTGGTTTTCAAAGCTGACCCGGTTTGCCAGGTGGGTCAGGGCATCGTGCGACGCGCTGTAACTCAGCTGACGCAGCATTTTGCGCGACTCGGTGACATCCTGAATAACGATAACCGAGCCGATACTTTGTCCATCCAGCGTGCTGAGTGGCGTAATGCTGTAATGGATGTCAATCGCTCCACCCGTGCGGCAGTTCAGCACCACGTCCTGGTCGATATCTGAGCGTGACATATCCCCGCTGTGGATGTTCTCCATCAGCGGCCCTCGCTCCCCAAACGTGATGTGTAATACCTTGAGAACCGGCTGGCCGATAGCCTCGGTTTGCAGCCAGCCGCTCATCTTCTCGGCGACCGGGTTCATAAAGGTGACGTTCATGTCGATATCGGTACAGAGCACGGCTTCGCCGATGGAGTCGAGCGTGATATGCAGACGCTCTTTTTCCTGGAACAGCGCCTCGTTAAGCTGCTTAACCTCGGTCATGTCCATGTTGATGCCAAGCAAACGCTCGACTTCACCCTCTTTATTCAACACCCGGTTTGCCAGGGAGCGAATATGGCGTACGCCTTCCTTCACGCGGATACGGAATTCCAGCTTAAACGGCAGACGTGAGATCAGTGAATCCCGCAGCACCTGTTCTGCATGGGCGCGGTCTTCCGGCAGCATCGTGTCGTGCCAGAGCTGCCAGGTGGGCTTGATGTGCGGCGGGATTTCATACAGTTCGAACATCCGCTTATCCCAGCTGATGATGTCAGGCTCCAGATCCCACTCCCAGATGCCGATGCCGCCCGCTTCGTTGGCCAGCGTAATGCGCTCCATCAGGCGTTTGTTGACCCACTCGGTCTGCTTCAGGTCGTTAATGTCTTCAATCTGGGCGATAAAATAGAGCGGCGAGCCGTCGGTATGGCGCACAACGGAGACGGCAAGCAGCGCCCAGACCACTTCACCGTTGCGCGTGTAATAGCGCTTTTCAAGGGTATAGGTGTTGATGTCGCCGTTGACCAGCTGCTCCAGCTGTTCGAGGTCGGTGTGCAAATCTTCCGGCCAGGTGAGCTGCTGGAAGGTGAGTGACTGTAGTTCGGACTGGCTGTAACCGAGGAAATTGCACAGCGCTTTGTTGGCCTGTAGCCACTGCCCCTCAATGCTGACTAACGCCATCCCGATGGCGGAATACTCCATCGCATTACGAAAACGCGCTTCGCTTTCAGTGATGTGTTTGCGTTCGGCACGGAAGGCATACATCACCATGGTCATCACGTTCGCCGGGAGAAGCAGCATCAGGAACGGCAGCCAGGGCGCGTTGATCATCGGCCCTTCGTGTTGGGTGGTCAGCGCCTCAGGGTTATGGGCAATCATCAGGGACACGACCATCACGGTGACCAGAAACACCAGGAACGCTTCCATTCGCGGTAAGCGCACGGCGCTCCACATAAGCAGGACGATCACGCAGGTAAATGGCCATGGAAGCCAGGTGATGGCTGCCCAACTCAGGGCCAACGTCACGGCCATTGTGAGCAGCGTTTCCAGCAGCAGTCGCGGATCACGGTGGCGCAGCAGGTAGTGGGGTTTAAACAGTAATCCCAGCGGCACCAGTGCCAGCGCGCCAATGGATTCAGATAACACCCACACAATGAAATCGCGCAGTGGCTCAGGACCGGGAACCAGAAAAATCACCAGAATACCGCCTACCAGCGGCGGCACCAGCGCGCTGCCCATCGCCAGACGGATCCAGTCACTTAAATTTTGCAGCGGGTTATACCACGGGAGCAGTTTGCGCAGTAGTAATGCACCGACGACGGCCTCAATCACATTTATGGCGGTGTAGGTGAGGTTAATCGCCCCCCACGAGAACAACATCCACGAGGCCAGAATATTGCCGAACGAACAGGCCAGGGCAATGCCCGGCCACATTTTTCCCGCGTGGCGGTAAAACGCCACCATCATGATGGCGGTGGGGAACCAGAGCGGCGCCAGCAGGGTGCCGAAGCGGGTAAGCTCCAGCGAAAATAAGGTAAAGATAAAGGTGACCAGGCCCAGACAGACAAGTCGTAATAAAGGATGTGGGGTGGTAACCAAAACCCGCTGGTATTGTTTATTCATTACCGCTTTATCCAGAGACGCCGTGCCGTCAGGAGAGAAGTCCGTACGAGTGAATTTGATAATTTGGTTTATGCTAGTACAAACAATTTACAATTCATATGGCGACTGCTCATAATTTGACATCATAGACTTATTAAATAGTTACAGGTTAAAAAATCGCTGTGAAACGCTGAAAAAACGCGCATTAAAATTTCACTCAGGGAACAATTCGCAACTTTACAGGCTGTCTCGCATTACCTGCGCTTTCGACTGGTATCACGCCCGCGAAATCCCTATAATTGCCGCGTTTGACGCTCCGGCGTCGTCCTTCCTTAACATCCAGGTTAATCAGGTCGCTAAATTTATGACTGATAAGTCTCATCAGTGCGTCATTATAGGCATCGCCGGCGCATCGGCTTCAGGTAAAAGTCTAATTGCCAGTACGCTTTATCGCGAACTGCGTGAACAAGTAGGTGATGAGCACATCGGCGTCATTCCCGAAGACAGCTATTACAAAGATCAATCCCATCTGTCGATGGAAGAGCGCGTAAAAACCAACTATGACCACCCGAATGCAATGGATCACAGTTTACTGTTCCAGCATTTAGAAGCCCTAAAAAGCGGCCAGGCAATTGAGCTGCCCGTTTACAGTTACGTAGAACACACCCGCACCCAGGAGACGATCCGCATCGAGCCGAAAAAGGTGATTATCCTTGAAGGTATCCTGCTCCTGACCGATGCTCGCCTGCGTGAATCGATGAACTTTTCGATTTTCGTCGATACCCCGCTGGATATTTGCCTGATGCGCCGCATCAAGCGAGACGTTAACGAGCGCGGCCGTTCGATGGATTCCGTCATGGCGCAATACCAGAAAACGGTCCGTCCGATGTTCCTGCAGTTTATTGAGCCCTCCAAACAATACGCCGATATCATCGTGCCGCGCGGAGGCAAAAACCGCATTGCCATTGATATCTTAAAAGCGAAAATCAGCCAGTTTTTTGAATAAGCCGCGCGAATTGTGTACCGTTCAGAGATAACCTGGTTTTACCCTGAGATGTTAAGGTCTCAGGGGTCGATGCATGAAAGGAGAAAGTGCCATGCGTCTTTGTGATCGCGATATTGAAGCCTGGCTGGATGAAGGCCGTTTGTCTATTACCCCACGTCCTCCTGTAGAGCGTATCAATGGGGTGACCGTTGATGTACGGTTGGGGAATAAATTCCGCACCTTTAGTGGCCATACTGCACCGTTCATCGACCTCAGCGGGCCGAAGGATGAAGTCAGCGCGGCGCTCGATCGCGTGATGAGTGACGAAATCGTCATTGACGAAGGTGACGCTTTTTACTTGCATCCAGGTGAACTGGCGCTGGCGGTGACGTTCGAATCCGTGACCCTGCCTGCTGACCTCGTCGGCTGGCTGGACGGCCGTTCTTCTCTGGCCCGTCTGGGGCTGATGGTGCACGTGACCGCGCACCGTATCGATCCCGGCTGGTCGGGCCGTATCGTGCTGGAGTTCTTCAACGCCGGCAAACTGCCGCTGGCGCTGCGCCCCGGCATGATGATTGGTGCGTTAAGCTTTGAACCGCTAACCGGCCCGGCAGACAGGCCTTATAACCGCCGGCAGGACGCAAAATACCGCGACCAGCAGGGTGCGGTTGCCAGCCGTATTGATAAAGACTGATCGTTAGTCCATTGAGGATGCCATGAGAAGAGTTCTGACAACGCTGATGATTTTGCTGGTCGTGCTGGTTGCTGGCCTTTCGGCGTTGGTTCTGCTGGTTAACCCTAACGATTTCCGCGCTTACATGGTGCGGCAGGTCGAGGCGCGCAGTGGTTACCAACTGAAGCTCGACGGGCCGCTACGCTGGCACGTCTGGCCACAGCTCAGCATTCTCTCTGGCCGCATGTCGTTAACGGCACCGGGCGCTGCCCAGCCGATCGTGTCTGCGGACAATATGCGTCTGGATGTGGCGCTCATCCCCCTCATTTCTCACCAGTTGCAGGTAAACCAGGTGATGCTCAAAGGGGCGGTCATACAGCTTACCCAGCAGACTGAAGCCGTGCGCAACGCGAATGCGCCGGTTGCACCGCGTGAGAATACCTTACCGGATGAGCCGTCCGATACGGGCTGGTCCTTTGATATTGCCAAACTGAAAGTTGCCGATAGCGTGCTGGTATTCCAGCATGAGGATCAAGAGCAGGTTACGGTTCGCAATATTAATCTGCAGATGGAACAGGATGCGCATCATCTTGCGTCGCTGGAATTCAGCGGGCGAATGAATCGCGACCAGCGCGATCTGACCCTCTCGCTAAATGCCAGGGTCAATGCGTCAGATTATCCCCATCAGCTGACGGCCGATATTCAGCAGCTCAACTGGCAGCTCATGGGCGCAGATCTTCCGACCCAGGGGATCACCGGGCAGGGGACGATGCAGGCCGTCTGGCGCGAAGAACAAAAACAGCTGGAGCTGGATAACCTCAACCTGCAGGCCAATGACAGCAGCCTGAAGGGGCAGGCGAGCGTCACGCTCGAAGAGAAGCCGAAATGGGTGCTGAACCTGCAGTTTGACAAGCTCAACCTGGAGAACATCCTGCCGCCGCTACCGGCTGGCACAACGGACAGCGATGCTGTGCAGACAGGACAAAGCCAGCCGCCGGTGTCGCGTCCGGTTATCTCGTCGAATCTTGATCAACCTGACTATAACGCCCTTCGCGGATTCACGGCCGATATCCTGTTGAAAGCCAACAGCCTGCGCTGGCGCGGTATGGACTTCACCGACGTGAGCGGCCAGATGTTTAACCACAACGGGTTGCTGGTGATCTCCGAGCTGAGCGGCAAAATGGGGGCAGGGCATCTTTCACTGCCTGGCACGCTGGACGTGCGTAAGGACGAAACCCGCGCGCAATTCCAGCCGCGTCTCGACAACGTTGAGATTGGTACCATCCTTAAAGCCTTTAACTATCCGATATCCCTGACAGGGCAGTTGACGCTGGCGGGGGATTTCTCAGGCACAAAAATTGATGCCGAAGCTTTCCGCCGTGAATGGCAGGGCGAGGCGCACGTGGATCTGAAAGACTCCCGTATGGAAGGTCTTAACTTCCAGCAGCTGGTACAGCAGGCAGTGGAGCGCAGCAGTGACGTCAAAGCGCAGGAAAACTACGATAGCGTCACGCGCCTCGACAGTTTCTCCACGGATCTGACGCTGGATAACGGGCAACTGACGCTGGCAGCTATGCAGGGAACCTCTTCTATGCTGTCGTTGACCGGAGAAGGCTCGCTGGATCTGGTCAAAGAGACGGCGGACACGCGCTTTAACGTCCGGGTACTTTCCGGCTGGCAGGGCGAAAGTAAGCTGATTGATTTCCTGAAAGAGACGCCAGTGCCGCTTAGCGTCTATGGTAAATGGCAGGCGCTGAATTACAGCCTTCAGGTGGATCAGATCCTGCGTAAGCATCTGCAGGATGAAGCGAAACGTCGGCTTAATAGCTGGGCAGATCGTAATAAAGATTCCCAGAACGGCAAGGATGTGAAGAAACTGCTGGATAAGCTTTGATGCTGTTTTTGCCGGGTGCAAACACAAAAAACGGCAACGGGGTTGCCGTTTTGCTTTTACCTACACCTCAAAATCCAGTTCTTCCTCATCCCGCAGTGGAATGAGCTGCACTTTCTGCACGCGATGGTTTTCAATCTGCAGCGTTTTAAGCCGATAGTCACCCACCTGAACCTCTTCACCTGGCTGCGGGATACGCTGTAAGTATTCCATCAGCAGGCCCGCAATGGTGTGGTACTCCCGCTTTTCATCCAGCGGCAGCGGCACATACTGCACCAGGTCTTCCAGCGGCATATGGCCGTTGGCCGTCCACGAGCCGTCGGCGTTTTTCTGAATATCATGGCGGGCATCAATCTCATCCACTTCGTTTGGCAAATTACCGGCAATGGTTTCCATCACGTCGCTGAGCGTGACCAGCCCTTCAACCGAACCAAACTCATCCACCACAAAGGCAAAGTGCGTTCGCGCATTCCGGAATTGCTCAAGGGCAGAGAGCAGTTGCAATCCTTCCGGGAAGACCAGGGGCTGGCGTACCAGGGCGCGTAGATTGAGCGCCTCCCCGTGCAGCTGCTGCTGGAGCAGGTCGATAACGTGCACGACGCCCAGTAATTCTTCTTCCTCTTCACCGCCGGTTACCACCACGCGCGTGTGCTGGTTTTTATCCAGCAGGGCGCGGATGTGCTCTTCGGGTGCCGTCAGATCGATATGCTCAATGTCATGCCGGGAAGTCATGATGCTGCTGACCGTGCGCTCATTAAGGTTAAGCACTCGCTCAATCATCAGGCGCTCCTGCGGGTTAAAGATCTGCCCGTCGCTGTGATCGGCCAGCATGGCAGCAGATTCGGCGTCCAGCTCTGCATCCTCTTTTTTACCGCTCAGCAGGCGCATAACGGTGTCGGCCGTGCGCTGACGCAGGGTCTGATTAGCGGAAAGGAAGCGGCGGCGGTTAAATATCGCCAGCTGGTTAAGCGCTTCAATCATGACGGAGAAACCAATGGCGGCGTACAAATAGCCTTTCGGAATGTGGAAGCCAAAACCGTCGGCCACCAGACTAAAGCCAATCATCAGCAGGAAGCTCAGGCAGAGGATCACGATGGTCGGGTGGCTGTTCACAAAGCGGGTGAGTGCCTTGCTCGCCATCACCATCAGCGTGATGGCGATAATCACCGCTGCCATCATAACGGCCAGATGGTCCACCATCCCGACGGCGGTGATCACCGAATCCAGGGAGAAGACGGCATCCAGCACCACTATTTGCGCTACCACCGGCCAGAATCTCGCGCCACGTCGCTGGGTCGGGTTCTCGCTGTCTTTACCTTCGAGCCGTTCATTGAGCTCTACCGTGGCTTTGAACAGCAGGAACAACCCGCCGAAGAGCATGATCAGATCGCGGGCGCTAAAGCTGAGGCCGTGAACGGAAAACAGCGGTTGCGTGAGTGTGACCATCCAGGAGATAGAGGCCAGCAACAGTAAACGCATCACCATCGCCAGCAGCAGGCCCGTTACGCGCGCGCGCTCGCGCTGGGAAGGGGGCAGTTTTTCAGCGAGGATGGCAATAAAGACCAGATTATCAATCCCGAGCACTAATTCGATGACGACCAGCGTCACCAGCCCGGCCCAGATTGATGGATCGGCAATCCATTCCATAGTAATAGCAATACCTTCTGTTATATGACGATTGTCACACTTCGATCATGGATAAAGCCGGGGAAAATTGCAATGCCGGGCTGAGATTTCTCTTAATACGAAACGCTTAAAAGAGAGCAAACTCATCGGGGTGTAAATAAGCAAAATACGTATATTTAATTATAAAGAGAACATTTTAGGATATATCGCAGATAATGGTTTTCACTCCCGTTTTGTCAATATAAAGAAAATCCTAAAAGGTTAAAACTTTGCTCTTAATATTAATCTTAAAAACAGATATTAGGACAGTTGTCTCCTTGCCTGCTATTAGGTTAGCTGCAACAATTCTCCCAGCATCAAATGTTAAATCTTGTTGTTGCTATTTTTGTTTTGGTCTTCCGGGATGGTTATTCATTATCCGTTGGGTGTCTCACCCGGCTGATATATTTCCAGTAGGCCTTGCTCAAGAGGGTGTCTATCCATAACACATTGTTTAGTCAGTGGATTGGTAACTGAAAGCCAAGGGCGGTAGCGTGCCTGAAAGCGTGTGAATCAGCCTCGGTTATTCTGTCAATAGCCAATGGATGAATAAGCTTTTTTTAGGACTGATGCCAGTTATATTTCTATTTGATTAACTGCATGCTGAAACCCAATACGACCCAAGCTTATTTAAATTGCACAGGATAATTACTCTGCCAAAGTGATAAATAATCAATGATGAAATCCAAAATGAAATTGATGCCATTATTGGTGTCTGTGACCTTGATGAGTGGTTGCACGGTCTTTCCCGGCAGCAATATGTCAACAATGGGTAAGGATGTGATCAAGCAACAGGATGCCGATTTTGATCTCGACAAAATGGTGAATGTTTATCCACTTACGCCACGTCTGGTCGAACAATTACGCCCACGTCCGAATGTTGCTCAGCCGAATATGTCTCTGGACCAGGAAATCGCCGCTTATCAGTATCGCGTGGGGCCGGGTGACGTGATCAACGTGACCGTCTGGGACCACCCTGAACTGACCACGCCTGCGGGCCAGTACCGTAGCTCAAGCGACACCGGGAACTGGGTACAGTCAGATGGCACGATGTTCTACCCCTACATTGGTAAAGTCCATGTTGCCGGGAAAACCCTTGCCGAGATCCGGAGTGATATTACCGGCCGCTTAGCGCAGTACATCGCCGATCCGCAGGTGGACGTTAATATTGCCGCATTCCGCTCGCAAAAAGCCTACATTTCCGGCCAGGTCAATAAATCCGGCCAGCAGGCCATCACCAACGTACCGTTAACCGTTCTGGATGCCATTAACGCCGCAGGCGGGTTAACCGACGGTGCCGACTGGCGCAACGTGGTCCTGACCCACAACGGCAAAGAGCAGCGCATCTCACTGCAGGCGCTGATGCAAAACGGCGATCTGACCCAGAACCGCCTGCTCTATCCGGGCGATATTCTCTACGTACCGCGCAATGACGATCTAAAAGTCTTCGTGATGGGTGAAGTGAAGAAACAGAGCACCCTCAAAATGGACTTCAGCGGCATGACGCTGACCGAAGCGCTGGGCAATGCGGAAGGCATCGATCTGACCTCCTCCAACGCCAGCGGTATCTTCGTGATTCGCCCACTTAAGGACGACGCCAGCAACAAAGGCAAGATTGCCAACATTTACCAGCTCGATATGTCCGACGCCACCTCGCTGGTGATGGCAACGTCGTTCCGCCTCCAGCCATACGATGTGGTGTATGTCACTACCGCGCCGGTTGCCCGCTGGAACCGTCTGATCAACCAGTTGCTGCCAACCATCAGTGGCGTTCGCTACATGACGGATACGGCGCGCGACATTCATACCTGGTAATCCGCGATGTTTAACAAAATTCTGGTGGTATGCGTGGGGAACATTTGCCGTTCCCCGACGGCAGAGCGGTTGTTGAAACACTACCAGCCTGAACTGACCGTCGAGTCCGCAGGCCTTGGCGCGCTGGTCGGTAAATCGGCCGATGAGCGCGCAACGAGCGTGGCCCGCGATCATAACCTCTCCCTTGACGGGCATATTGCCCGCCAGGTCACCGGCCGCATGTGCCGGGAATATGACCTGATCCTGGCAATGGAAAAACGCCATATTCATGCGCTATGCGATATCGCACCGGAGATGCGCGGCAAGGTGATGCTGTTTGGTCACTGGGACAATGAACGCGAAATCCCCGATCCGTATCGCAAAAGCCATGAGGCCTTCGAGGCGGTTTACACCTTACTTGACCAGTCTGCCCAACAGTGGGCGCAGGCACTGAAAGCTCAGCAGGGATAACAATGACAGAAAAAACAAGACCTTCTGCCGCCCCGACTTCGGGCAGTGATGAAATTGATATTGGTCGCCTGGTCGGCACGGTTATCGAGGCAAAGTGGTGGGTGCTTGGCATTACCGCTGTGTTTGCCGCGGCAGCCGTCGTCTACACGCTGTTCGCCACGCCTATCTACAGCGCCGACGCGCTGGTGCAGATTGAGCAAAATACCGGCAACTCGCTGGTGCAGGATATTGGCTCTGCGCTGGCGAACAAACCACCGGCATCCGACGCTGAAATTCAGCTGATTCAGTCACGTCTGGTACTGGGGAAAACGGTTCACGACCTCGGTCTCGATATCTCCGTCACCAAAAATACCTTCCCGATCTTTGGTGCCGGCTGGGATCGCCTGATGGGACGAAGCAACGATACGGTAAAGGTGACTGACTTTGTGCTGCCGAAAGGGGCGGGCGATCAAACCTTTACCCTGACGGTGCTGGGTCCGAAACAGTACCAGTTGACCAGCGATGCGGGATTCAGCGCCCGCGGCGAAGTGGGCCAGATGCTGACGAAAGATGGCGTCAGCATGATGGTGAGCGCCATTCATGCCCAGGAGGGCGGCGAGTTCACCGTGACCAAATTCTCCACGCTGGGAATGATCAACAATCTGCAAAACAACCTCACCGTGACTGAAAACGGTAAGGACACCGGCGTGCTGAGCATGACCTTTACCGGTGAAGATAAAGATCAAATCCGCGACATCCTGAACAGCATCACCCGCAACTATCTTGAGCAGAACGTTGAGCGTAAGTCGGCGGAAGCGGCGAAAAGCCTGGCTTTCCTTGCTAAACAGCTCCCGGAAGTGCGGGCCCGTCTGGATGATGCCGAGAATAAACTGAACGCTTACCGTCAGGATAAAGACTCTGTCGACCTGCCGCTGGAGGCGAAGTCTGTTCTTGATTCAATGGTTAACATCGACGCCCAGCTCAACGAGCTGACCTTCAAAGAGGCGGAGATTTCCAAGCTGTACACCAAACGCCACCCGGCCTACCGGACGCTGCTGGAAAAACGTCGCACGCTTGAAGAAGAGAAGGCGAAGCTGAACGACCGCGTAACCGCGATGCCGAAAACGCAGCAGGAAATTGTACGTCTGACCCGCGACGTGGAATCTGGTCAGCAGGTGTACATGCAGCTGCTGAACAAACAGCAGGAGCTGAAAATCACCGAAGCCAGTACCGTGGGTGATGTGCGCATCGTCGACCCGGCGATTACCCAGCCGGGCGTGCTGAAGCCGAAGAAAGCGCTGATCGTTCTCGGCAGCATTATTCTCGGCCTGATGCTCTCCATTGTCGGTGTGCTGCTGCGCTCGCTGTTCAACCGCGGAATCGAAAGCCCGCAGGCGCTGGAAGAGAGTGGTATCAACGTCTATGCCAGCATCCCGCTTTCCGAGTGGCAAAAATCCCGTGACAGCGTCAAAACCATTAAAGGCGTTAAGCGATACAAACAGAGCCAGTTGCTGGCCGTGGGTAACCCGACGGACCTGGCGATTGAAGCGATACGTAGCCTGCGTACCAGCCTGCACTTCGCCATGATGCAGGCCAAAAACAACGTCCTGATGTTAACCGGTGTCAGTCCGTCAATCGGTAAGACCTTTGTCTGCGCCAACCTGGCGGCCGTCGTCAGCCAGACCAACAAACGCGTGCTGCTAATCGACTGCGATATGCGCAAGGGTTATACCCACGAGCTGCTGGGCACCAACAACGTTAACGGTCTGTCGGAAATCCTGCTGGGGCAGGGGGAGATTAGCCAGAGCGCCAAGCCGACCTCGATTCCGAGATTCGATCTGATCCCTCGTGGTCAGATACCGCCTAACCCGTCGGAACTGCTGATGAGCGAACGCTTCACCCAGCTGATTGAGTGGGCGAGCAAACACTATGACCTGGTGCTGATCGATACGCCGCCGATTCTGGCCGTGACCGATGCCGCCGTGGTAGGTCGCCATGCGGGTACCACCCTGATGGTGGCACGTTACGCGGTGAACACCCTGAAAGAAGTGGAAACCAGCCTGAGCCGCTTCGAGCAGAACGGGATTGAGGTGAAAGGGGTGATCCTGAACTCCATCTTCCGCCGCGCGACCGGGTATCAGGATTACGGTTATTACGAGTACGAATATAAGTCTGACAGTAAATAACAGCCAAAACATACCCTTACACCCCTCACCCTAACCCTCTCCCCTGAGGGGAGAGGGGACTGTTCGGTGCCGCTTTCACCCTATCCCCACAGGGGAGAGGGCCGGGGTGAGGGGTAGGAGAAAGAAATGACCACACAACGCCCTTTGATTTCTATCTATATGCCGACATGGAATCGTCAGCAGCTGGCGATCCGCGCAATCAAGTCGGTGTTACGTCAGGATTATGACAACTGGGAACTGATCATCGTGGATGACTGTTCTTCTTCGTATGAACAGCTGCAAAAATTTGTCACCGATCTCAATGACCCGCGCGTGATGTACACCCATAACCCGATTAACTCCGGGGCATGCGCGGTGCGTAACCAGGCGATTATGCAGGCCAAAGGGCAGTATCTGACCGGCATCGACGACGATGACGAATGGACCCCGAACCGACTGTCTGTCTTCCTTTCACATAAAGCACAGCTGGTGACGCATGCGTTCCTGTATGCCAACGACTATGTCTGTCAGGGTGAAGTCTATTCGCAGCCTGCCAGTCTGCCGCTGTACCCGAAATCACCCTATTCTCGCCGCCTGTTCTACAAGCGCAACATTATCGGCAATCAGGTTTTCACCTGGGCATGGCGCTTTAAGGAGTGCCTGTTCGATACCGAACTGAAAGCCGCGCAGGATTACGACATCTTCTTGCGGATGGTGGTTGAGTATGGCGAACCGTGGAAAGTGGAAGAGGCCACGCAGATCCTGCACATCAATCACGGGGAGATGCAAATTACCTCCTCGCCGAAGAAGTTCTCGGGCTACTTCCATTTTTACCGCAAGCACAAGGACAAGTTCGACCGTGCCAGCCGGAAGTATCAGCTCTTTACCCTCTATCAGATCCGCAATAAGCGCATGAACTGGCGCACGCTGCTGACGCTGCTGTCCGTCCGTAACGGCAAACGTCTGGCTGATGGACTTCGGGGGAAATAATGTTTCTTGAAGATTGCCGCGCAAACAGCTGGAGCCTGCGCCCATGCTGCATGGTCCTGGCGTACCGTATCGCGCATTTTTGTTCGGTGTGGCGCAAGAAAAACGTGCTGAACAACCTTTGGGCAGCGCCGGTTCTGGTGCTGTACCGCATTATTACTGAATGCTTTTTTGGTTATGAAATTCAGGCCGCTGCCACCATTGGCCGCCGCTTTACCATTCACCACGGCTATGCGGTGGTGATCAATAAGTTCGTGGTTGCCGGGGATGATTTCACCATTCGTCATGCGGTCACCATTGGCAACCGAGGGCCAGACAGCCTGGCCTGCCCGGTTATCGGCAATAACGTCGAGCTGGGCGCGAACGTGGTGATCATTGGTGACATTACCATCGGTAACAACGTGACGATTGGTGCGGGCAGCGTGGTGCTGGACAGCATTCCGGACAACGCGCTGGTGGTGGGAGAAAAGGCCCGCGTGAAGGTGATTAAATGAACATTCTGCAATTTAACGTCCGCCTCGCTGAAGGCGGAGCGGCAGGCGTGGCCTTGGATCTGCACCAGCGCGCACTGCAAAAAGGACTTCAGTCTCGTTTTATTTATGGCTACGGCAAAGGCGGCAAGAAAAGCGTCAGTCACGATAACTTCCCGCAGGTGCAAAAGCACACGCCGCGTCTGACCTCGATGGCCAACATTGCCTTGTTCCGCCTGTTTAACCGCGATCTGTTTGGCAACCTGAATAATCTTTATCGCACTGTGACCCGAACCACGGGCCCGGTTGTGCTGCATTTCCACGTCCTGCACAGCTACTGGCTGAATCTGGAAGAGGTGGTGGCGTTTTGTCAGAAGGTGCAGGCGCACAAGCCTGATACACGCTTCGTCTGGACGCTGCACGATCACTGGAGCGTGACCGGACGCTGCGCCTTTACCGACGGCTGCGAAGGCTGGAAGGATAACTGCCAGAAATGCCCGACGTTAAGCAACTACCCGCCGGTGAAAGTGGATCGTGCTCACCAGCTGGTGACCGGTAAGCGCAAACTGTTCCGCGACATGCTCTCGCTCGGCTGCACGTTTATCTCCCCGAGTCAGCACGTGGCCGATGCCTTCAACAGCCTTTACGGGGCAGGGCGCTGCCAGATTATCAACAACGGTATCGACGTGGCGACGGAAGCCATTCTGGCTGAGCTGACGCCGGTGGCGGACACCGCGGGTAAGCCGAAAATCGCCATCGTTGCGCATGACCTGCGTTACGACGGCAAAACCAACCAGCAGCTGGTGCGCGACATGATGGCGCTCGGTGACAAGATTGAACTGCATACCTTCGGCAAGTTTTCCCCGTTCGAAGGGGTGAACGTCGTGAACCACGGTTTTGAAACCGACAAGCGCAAACTGATGAGCGCGCTGAACGGCATGGATGCGCTGGTGTTCAGCTCCCGCGTGGATAACTACCCGCTGATCCTCTGCGAAGCGCTTTCCATCGGCGTGCCGGTGATTGCCACCCACAGCGATGCCGCGCGTGAAGTGCTGGAAAAGTCGGGCGGTAAAACGTTCTCGGAAAAGGAAGTGCTGCCGCTGGTGCAGATGCCGAAAGCGCAGATCGCTGAGACTGTTTTTGGTACTGACCTGGAATCGTTCCGCAACCGCAGCCGCAAGGCCTACAGTGGACAACAGATGCTGGAGGAGTATGTCTCGTTCTATCAGAATCTGTAGTTATCTGCTGCTGCCGCTGATCTACCTGCTGGTCAACGTCAAAATTGCCCAGCTTGGCGAAAGCTTCCCGATAACCATCGTCACCTTTTTGCCCGTTCTGCTTTTGCTGTATGTCGATAAAATCAACCTGAAGAAGCTGATGATTGCCCTGGGGTTGGGCACGGGCCTGACGCTGTTTAACTACATCTTTGGTCAGTCACTGGATGCCAGTAAATACGTCACCTCCACCATGCTGTTTGTCTATATTGTCATTATTATCGGCATGGTCTGGAGTATTCGGTTTAAAACGATTTCTCCGCACAATTATCGGAAAATCCTCAGGTTCTTTTATATTGCCGTTGCGTTAATTGTTATGCTTGCTGCACTGGAAATGGCGCAAATTATTCTCACCGGTGGCAGCAGCCTGATGGAGATAATTTCGAAATATCTCATTTACAGCAACAGCTATGTATTGAACTTCATTAAGTTTGGCGGAAAACGTACCACTGCCCTCTATTTTGAACCGGCGTTCTTCGCTCTGGCGTTAATCTCAATTTGGCTCAGCATCAAACAGTTTGGTATCAAAACACCTAAGACCGATGCTATGATTCTTGCAGGAATTGTTCTGTCTGGATCGTTCTCAGGGGTAATGACATTTATCCTGTTTTACCTGCTGGAGTGGGCGTTCCAGTACCTGAACAAAGATGCGATTAAGAAAAAACTGCCGCTGGCGATTATCTCCCTGACGGTATTTTTGGTCGGCGTGATATTTGCGTTCCCGTACATCTCAGAACGTCTGGGAGATTTGGGAACAGAAGGCTCATCGTCCTATTATCGCATCATTGGTCCGCTGGTGATGGTGGGTTATTCCTTAACCCATATTGATGGTGTAGTAAGATTCGGCTCACTTTACGAATATGTTGCATCATTCGGAATCTTTAACGGTGCGGATGTCGGTAAAACCATAGACAATGGTCTGTATCTGTTAATTATTTATTTTTCGTGGTTCGCCGTACTGTTGACGCTGTGGTATCTGTTTAAAGTTTTCAAAATGATGATTAACGCGTTTGGTGATAACCAGAACTTTCGCGTGCAACTTTATCTGTTTACACCGGTGTCGCTGTTTTTTACCGGGTCAATATTTAGCCCGGAATATGCTTTCTTGATTGTCTGTCCGTTTATTTTGCGCAAAGCGCTTAATATTACGAACGTATGACGAAATGAGGTGATTTATGTTTCTTAGCGTCATTACTGTCGCTTTTCGTAATTACGAAGGGGTGGTAAAAACCTGGCGCTCGCTGCGCAACCTGGCGCGCGATCCAAGCCTCACTTTTGAGTGGATTGTGGTCGACGGCGGCTCGAACGATGGCACGGCGGAGTTTCTGGAAAAACTCAACGGCGAGTTCAACTTACGTTACATCAGCGAGAAAGATAAAGGCATTTACGATGCGATGAACAAGGGCATTAACATGGCCCAGGGTCGTTATGCCATCTTCCTCAATTCTGGCGATGTTTTCCATGATGACGTGGCGCTGTTTGCCCGTCAGCTGGCGCGTCAGAAAGAGGAGGCCATGTATATTGGCGATGCACTGCTTGATTTTGGTGATGGGCATAAAGTGTGCCGCAGCGCAAAGCCAGGCTGGTATATCTACCACAGTTTGCCCGCCAGCCATCAGGCCATTTTCTTCCCGGTAAACGGTCTGAAAAAACAGCCATACGATTTGCAGTATAAAGTGTCATCGGATTATGCCCTGGCCGCCAGCCTGTATAAATCAGGCTATCCGTTCCGCCGAATTAAAGGGCTGGTCTCTGAATTCTCAATGGGTGGCGTGTCAACATCGAATAATCTGGAATTGTGCCAGGATGCCAAAAACGTGCAGCGCAAAATATTACGCGTGCCGGGGTTCTGGGCGGAATTGTCTTATTTATTGCGCCTGCGGACGACAGGTAAAACGAAAACCTTATATAACAAAGCCTGAATATAAGGAAACGCAATGCAGGATTTGAAGGGTTTCTCCGTGCCGAAAGGCTTTCGGGGCGGCAACGGTATTAAAGTGCAGCTGTGGTGGGCCGTTCAGGCAACGTTATTTGCCTGGTCACCACAAATATTGTACCGCTGGCGAGCATTCTTATTGCGTCTGTTTGGCGCAAAAATCGGAAAAAACGTAGTCATTCGACCTTCGGTAAAAATTACCTACCCCTGGAAATTAACGCTTGGGGATTACGCCTGGGTAGGGGATGACGCGGTGTTATATACCCTTGGCGAAATTACGATTGGCGCAAATTCGGTGGTGTCACAGAAGTGTTATTTGTGCACCGGCAGCCACGATTTTATGAGTCAGCATTTTGATATTACCGCTTCGCCTATTGTGATTGGTGAAAAATGCTGGCTGGCAACGGATGTTTTTGTTGCACCAGGTGTTTCTGTTGGCGATGGCACGGTAGTGGGTGCCCGCAGCAGCGTTTTTAAATCGCTACCGGCAAATAAAGTTTGCCGTGGCAACCCCGCAGTGGTGATACGCGAACGCGTTGAAACTGATTAAATTCATAAGTAGAGGAATATAAACATGTCTAAAGTCGCTCTCATCACCGGCGTTACCGGGCAGGATGGTTCTTATCTGGCAGAGTTCCTGCTGGAAAAAGGGTATGAAGTACACGGTATTAAACGTCGTGCCTCTTCGTTCAACACCGAACGTGTCGATCATATTTATCAGGATCCTCACGCGGCAAACCCGAAATTCCACCTGCACTACGGCGACCTGACCGATACCTCCAACCTGACCCGTATCCTGCAGGAAGTGCAGCCGGATGAAGTGTACAACCTGGGCGCGATGAGCCACGTGGCGGTCTCCTTCGAATCCCCGGAATACACCGCTGACGTTGACGCCATGGGTACTCTGCGTCTGCTGGAAGCGATTCGCTTCCTGGGTCTGGAGAAGAAAACCCGTTTCTATCAGGCCTCTACCTCTGAGCTGTACGGTCTGGTGCAGGAAATCCCACAGAAAGAGACCACGCCGTTCTACCCACGTTCTCCGTATGCGGTCGCAAAACTGTACGCCTACTGGATCACCGTGAACTACCGTGAATCCTACGGCATGTATGCCTGTAACGGCATTCTGTTCAACCACGAATCCCCACGTCGCGGTGAAACGTTCGTTACCCGTAAAATCACCCGCGCTATCGCGAACATCGCCCAGGGGCTGGAATCGTGCCTGCACCTCGGCAACATGGACTCCCTGCGTGACTGGGGCCATGCGAAAGACTACGTGAAAATGCAGTGGATGATGCTGCAGCAGGAACAGCCAGAAGACTTCGTGATCGCAACCGGCGTTCAATACTCCGTACGTCAGTTCGTTGAGATGGCCGCTGCACAGCTGGGCATCAAGCTGCGCTTCGAAGGTACCGGCGTGGAAGAGAAAGGTATCGTTGTTTCCGTAACCGGCCATGATGCGCCAGGCGTGAAACCAGGCGACGTCATTGTTCAGGTTGACCCACGTTACTTCCGTCCTGCTGAAGTGGAAACCCTGCTGGGTGACCCAACCAAAGCGCACGAGAAACTGGGCTGGAAACCAGAAATCACTCTGCAGGAGATGGTTTCCGAGATGGTCGCCAAAGATCTTGAAGCAGCGAAAAAACACTCCCTGCTCAAGTCTCATGGCTACGAGGTTGCCATCGCGCTGGAGTCCTGAGAATGACAAAACAACGTATTTTTGTCGCCGGTCATCGCGGAATGGTGGGTTCCGCGATTGTTCGCCAGCTGGAACAGCGCGGTGACGTAGAAGTGGTTGTCCGCACGCGCGACGAGCTGAACCTGCTCGATAGCCGTGCGGTGCAGGACTTCTTTGCTAACGAACACATTGACCAGGTGTATCTGGCGGCGGCGAAAGTGGGCGGCATTGTCGCCAACAACACTTACCCGGCGGATTTCATCTACGAGAACATGATGATTGAGAGCAACATCATTCACGCGGCGCACCTGCACAACGTGAATAAGCTGCTGTTCCTCGGTTCATCCTGCATCTACCCGAAAATGGCAAAACAGCCGATCGCGGAAAGCGAACTGCTGCAGGGCACGCTGGAGGCAACCAACGAGCCTTACGCGATTGCCAAGATTGCCGGGATTAAGCTCTGCGAATCTTACAACCGTCAGTACAACCGCGACTATCGCTCGGTGATGCCGACCAACCTGTACGGACCGCACGACAACTTCCACCCGAGCAACTCGCACGTGATCCCGGCGCTGCTGCGTCGCTTCCACGAGGCGACCGCCGAGAACGCACCGGATGTGGTGGTGTGGGGCAGCGGCACGCCGATGCGCGAATTCCTGCACGTGGACGACATGGCTGCCGCCAGCATTCACGTGATGGAGCTGGATCGCGAAGTGTGGCAGGAGAACACCGAGCCGATGCTGTCGCACATCAACGTGGGAACCGGCGTGGACTGCACCATTCGCGAGCTGGCGCAAACCATCGCGCAGGTGGTGGGCTACAAAGGCCGCGTGGTGTTTGACGCGACGAAACCGGACGGCACGCCGCGCAAACTGCTGGACGTGACCCGTCTGCATCAGCTGGGCTGGTATCACGAGGTATCACTGGAGCAGGGGCTGGCCAGCACCTACCAGTGGTTCCTCGAAAACCAGCACCGCTTCCGGGGGTAACGATGTTTTTAAGTCAGGAAGATTTTGCCACGGTGGTGCGTTCCACTCCGCTCATCTCGATTGATTTGATCGTGGAGAACGAACGCGGCGAGTTCTTGCTGGGGAAACGAACCAACCGTCCTGCACAGGGCTTCTGGTTCGTGCCCGGCGGGCGCGTGCAGAAGGATGAGACGCTTCATGATGCGTTTGAGCGTCTCACTCTGGCGGAACTGGGCCTCCAGCTGCCGATGGCGGCGGGCCAGTTTTACGGGGTCTGGCAGCACTTCTATGACGATAACTTTTCAGGCACCGGGTTCACCACGCACTACATCGTGCTGGGGTTCCGCCTGAAGGTGACTCAGGCAGACCTGCGTCTGCCTGATGCTCAGCATGACGACTACCGCTGGCTGGCACCGGAGCCGCTTCTGGCAAGCGAGAACGTCCATGACAACAGTCGGGCGTATTTCCTGGCGGATCGTCAGGCCGAGGTGCCAGGCATATGAAAATCCTCGTATACGGAATTAACTACTCGCCGGAATTAACCGGTATCGGAAAATATACCGGCGAGATGGTCGAGTGGATGGCGAGCCAGGGACATGACGTGCGGGTCATTACCGCGCCGCCGTACTACCCGGAATGGAAAGTCGGTGAGCGCTACTCAAGCTGGCGCTACCGTCGTGAAGAGGGGGCGGCAACCGTCTGGCGCTGCCCGCTTTATGTACCTAAGCAGCCCTCGACGCTGAAACGGCTACTGCATCTCGGCAGCTTTGCCCTGAGCAGTTTTTTCCCGCTGATGGCGCAGCGTCGCTGGAAGCCGGATCGCATCATTGGTGTGGTGCCGACGCTGTTTTGCACGCCGGGCATGCGCCTGCTGGGCAAACTCTCCGGCGCACGCACCCTGCTGCACATACAGGATTATGAAGTGGACGCCATGCTGGGCCTGGGGATGGCAGGCAAAGGCAAGGGTGGAAAAGTGGCGAAGCTCGCCAGCGCCTTTGAGCGTAGCGGTCTGCATAACGTGGATTACGTTTCGACCATCTCACGCTCGATGATGAACAAGGCGCAGGAGAAGGGCGTACCTGCCCGGAAGGTGATCTTCTTCCCGAACTGGTCCGAAGTGGCGCGTTTTCGCGACGTGACGGAGCAGGACGCTCAGACGCTACGCGCCCAACTCGGTTTGCCTGAAGACCAAAAAATCATTCTTTACTCAGGCAACATCGGCGAAAAGCAAGGGCTGGAAAGCGTGATTGAAGCGGCTCAGCAGCTTAACGAGCATCCGTGGATGTTTGTGATTGTCGGGCAGGGCGGCGGGAAAGCGCGGCTGGAAAAGATGGTCAGCGAACGCGGCCTGAGCAACGTGAAATTCTTCCCGCTTCAGTCTTACGAGGCGTTACCTGCGCTGCTGAAGATGGGCGACTGCCATCTGGTGGTACAAAAACGTGGCGCGGCGGATGCGGTGTTGCCTTCCAAGCTGACAAACATTCTGGCGGTGGGCGGCAACGCGGTGATCACGGCAGAAGCCGAAACTGAATTAGGCCAGCTGTGTGACAGCTATCCGGGGATTGCCGTGTGCGTCGAACCGGAATCGGTCCCGGCACTGGTCACCGGCATTGAACAGGCACTTGCCATGCCAAAAGTGAACACGGTGGCACGTGAATATGCCGAACGCACGCTCGAGAAAGAGAACGTGCTGAGTCAATTTATTGCAGATATACGGGGATAAATCATGAGTCAAACCACTTTGTATCCGGTCGTAATGGCGGGTGGATCCGGGAGCCGGTTGTGGCCACTGTCCCGCGTGCTTTATCCAAAACAATTTCTGTGCCTGAAGGGTGACCTCACCATGCTGCAGACGACGGTAAACCGTCTGCACGGTGTGGAGTGTGAAAGCCCGGTGGTGATTTGTAACGAACAGCACCGCTTTATTGTTGCCGAGCAGCTGCGCCAGCTGAATAAACTCACAGAAAACATCATTCTGGAGCCTGCCGGACGTAATACCGCGCCTGCTATCGCCCTCGCGGCGCTGGCGGCAAAACGCAGCAGTCCTGACTGTGACCCGCTGATGCTGGTGCTGGCGGCAGACCACGTTATCCAGCAGGAAGAGGCGTTCCGCGAGGCGGTGCGTGCAGCGATCCCTTACGCCGAAAGCGGCAAACTGGTGACCTTCGGCATCGTGCCGGATCTGCCAGAAACCGGCTATGGCTATATTCGCCGCGGTAATGTGACGCCTGGCGAAGGCGACAGCGTGGCGTTTGATGTGGCGCAGTTTGTCGAAAAACCGAATCTGGAAACCGCTCAGGCCTACGTCGCCAGCGGTGAGTACTACTGGAACAGTGGGATGTTCCTGTTCCGTGCCGGGCGCTATCTGGAAGAGCTGCGCAAATACCGTCCGGATATTCTGAATGCCTGTGAGAAGGCGATGGCAGTGGTGGACCCGGATCTCGACTTCATCCGCGTGGATGAGGAGGCGTTCCTCGCCTGCCCGGAAGAGTCCATTGACTATGCGGTGATGGAACGCACGGCCGACGCCGTTGTGGTTCCGATGGATGCGGGCTGGAGTGATGTGGGCTCCTGGTCCTCACTGTGGGAGATCAGCGCCCATACCCCGGAGGGTAACGTCCATCACGGCGATGTCATTAGCCACAAAACGGAAAACAGCTACGTCTACGCCGAGTCCGGCCTGGTGACCACGGTTGGGGTGAAAGATCTGGTGGTTGTTCAGACCAAAGACGCCGTGCTGATTGCCGACCGTAACGCCGTGCAGGACGTTAAAAAAGTGGTCGAGCAAATCAAGGCCGATGGCCGACACGAACACCACATTCACCGCGAAGTGTACCGTCCGTGGGGCAAATATGACTCCATCGATGCAGGTGAGCGTTATCAGGTGAAACGCATCACCGTGAAGCCGGGCGAAGGGCTGTCGGTGCAGATGCACCATCACCGCGCCGAGCACTGGGTCGTGGTGGCGGGCACGGCTAAAGTCACCATCGACGGCGAAGTCAAACTGCTGGGTGAAAACGAGTCCATCTATATTCCGCTGGGGGCCACGCACTGTCTGGAGAACCCGGGGAAAATTCCTCTCGATTTAATTGAGGTGCGCTCCGGATCGTATCTGGAAGAGGACGATATCGTGCGCTTCCAGGATCGCTACGGCCGGGTGTAGCACTCTGCAATATGCCCGGTGGCGCTGCGCTTGCCGGGCCTACGAATGACAAAATAATCAATTTGGCCATTTAGTGGTCAGGGCCGACTGTTGCCTGAAAAAGGGGTCATCATGGAAAAATTAACCTGTTTTAAAGCCTACGATATTCGCGGCAAGCTGGGCGAAGAGCTGAATGAAGATATCGCGTGGCGCATTGGCCGCGCCTATGGCGAATACCTGAAGCCGCAGACCATCGTGCTGGGCGGCGACGTGCGTCTGACCAGTGAATCCCTGAAGCTGGCGCTGGCGAAAGGGTTGCAGGACGCGGGCGTGGACGTGCTGGATATCGGACTTTCCGGGACCGAAGAGATTTACTTTGCCACCTTCCACCTGGGCGTGGACGGCGGTATCGAAGTGACCGCCAGCCACAACCCGATGGACTACAACGGCATGAAGCTGGTGCGCAAAGGTGCGCGTCCTATCAGCGGCGACACCGGCCTGCGCGACGTGCAGCGTCTGGCGGAAGCCAACGATTTCCCGCCGGTGAACGACGCGAAACGCGGCAGCTATAAGCAAATCAACCTGCAAAAAGAGTATATCGATCACCTGCTGGGCTACATCAACGTGGCGAACCTCAAGCCGCTGAAGCTGGTCATCAACTCCGGTAACGGCGCGGCCGGCCCGGTGGTGGATGCCCTGGAAGCCCGCTTTAAAGCGCTGAACGTGCCGGTGACCTTCATCAAAGTGCACAACACCCCGGACGGCAACTTCCCGAACGGTATTCCTAACCCGCTGCTGCCGGAGTGCCGCGACGACACCCGTAACGCGGTGATTGAGCACGGCGCGGATATGGGCATTGCCTTTGACGGCGATTTCGACCGCTGCTTCCTGTTCGACGAGAAAGGGCAGTTCATCGAGGGCTACTACATTGTCGGCCTGCTGGCGGAAGCGTTCCTTGAGAAAAACCCGGGTGCGAAAATCATTCATGACCCGCGTCTTTCCTGGAACACCGTCGATGTGGTGTCAGCGGCAGGCGGCACGCCGGTGATGTCCAAAACCGGTCACGCCTTTATCAAAGAGCGCATGCGTGAAGAAGACGCTATCTACGGCGGCGATGTCCGAGGACAATAAAGTTGTACACAAAGCACTAAAGTTGTAACCATTCTCAAAAAACGACGCTAAT